>CADBOI010000015.1 GCA_902796335.1 uncultured Spirochaetales bacterium | reverse complement strand
CCGGGAAGAAGGACAAGGTATTCGGAGTCCGAGCATGACTTGCAGCACGGGACTCCCATGGGATTGCTGAAATAGAGGACCTCGTCGTCGGAGTACTTTCTGTCGCAGACAGGACAGAACTCGAGGTCGCAGGCCGTGCCGGAGATCTGCATCAGCTTCCAGATGAAAGAGGCTGTGATCTTCTTCCGGTCCTGCGGGTTGTTCTCAAGTGCCATTATGGCATCGCAGAGAAGATCGAAGGTCTGTTTCGGCTCATCCGATGGAGTTTTCGATATCATCTCGCAGAAGAAGGATGCCGTATATGTGCAGGCCAGATTCTCGGAGATGCTCATTGGCACAAAGGAACTCACAGCTTCCACCACGGAGTGCTCGTTCCTGACGGGGTTGTGGTAGAGCTGCATCTCGCTGATTGAGAAAAGAGGCGCAAGAGCCGTTTTCTTGCCCTTGCGCCCTCCGAATATGATTGCATCCAGCAGACCGAGATCCGGGCTGAGCAGCGTGACCGCCTTGTGAAGGTCTCCGAAACGCCGCACGGAGAGGACCACGGCCTGTGTCTTGATGTTCCTTTCCATCAGAGCAGGTACGGAATCATGAAGTTGTGGGCCTGGTATACGACGAACGTCTCCACGTCCGAAACTCCCTTGACCTTGGAGAGCTCGTTCTTGAAGAAGTTCAGCAGGCTCTGGTCGTCCTGCGAGCTTGTGGCAAGCTGGACGATCAGGTCGTATCTTCCGGTGACCACCACTACGGAGATCACGCCCTTGAGCTTGAGCATCTCCTTTGCCTTGAGCTCCAGATCCAGGGTGCTGAGCTTGATGCCCATGATCACCACCTGCATCTCGGGAATGCTCTGCGGATCCACAAGACCGGAGATCTGAAGGACACCGTCCTCCAGAAGCTTGTTGACTCTGGACCTGACGGTGTTCTCCGTGATGCCGATCTTCTCCGCGATGGTGGAGAAGGGCTTTCTTCCGTTGCTCAGCTCCTTGATGATGGCTTTGTTGGTTTCGTCAAGTTTCATCAGAGCTTGCCTTCCTCTTTGAGGGCCTTGATTGTATCGATGATCTCATCTCCGATTCTGTTGAGGTTCTCCTTGCTGTTGGCACCGACGTGCGGGGTGAGTGTGACGTGCTGTGCCTTGAGGATCGGATAGTCCTCTGCCGGCGGATCGTTGGGATAGACGTCTGCGCAGTACCATGTGACCTGTCCCTCGTCCAGGGCCTTGACCATGTCGTCGGCATCGATGATGGCACCGCGGGCGGCGTTAACGATGACCGGCTTCTTTGTCATGATGGAGAACAGCTTGCTGTTGAACATTCCGCGGGTCTCGTCTGTAAGCGGCATGTGGATGGAGATGTAGTCGGCATCCTTGACGGCATCCTCTACGGTCGGGACGAGCTTTGCAACTGCCGAGCTTGTGACGTACTTGTCGTAGGCCACGACATCCATTCCGAATGCCTTTGCACGCTCAGCGACCTTGGTTGCGATGTTTCCGATTCCCAGAAGTCCCAGAGTCTTGCCGTAGAGCTCTGTTCTCTTGATGTTCTTCAGCCACTGACCGGCCTTCATGCCCTCATCATACTCGACAATGTGGTTGGGGACGCTGAGCATCAGTGCGAAGGTGAGCTCCGCCACTGCGATGGAGCTTGACTTCGGTGTGTTGCGGACGATGATTCCCTTGGACTCCGCATAAGGCTTGTCGATGTTGTCGATTCCGACACCGCCTCTGATGATGAGCTTGCAGTTCTTCGCTGCGTCGATGTATTCCTTGTTGCAGATGGTCTTTGCCCTGACCAGAATGACGTCAGCCTCTGTGGCCCTTGCCTTGTCGGTGGTAACGTCTCCGAATGCCTTGAGTTTGGATTCAAGCGATGCGTCGAATGCATCAGAGATAAGAATGAGCATGTTTCCTCCTGTAAGCGGCTGAGGCCGCATTGTGATAGACTGATATTATTGTACCATGTTTTTCGCAGAAGTCAAATTTTAATGATAAAAACTGATGATATGAGAAATATTGGCCATATCCGTTGTGTCATTCCATGATTTTTTGCGGAATTCTTTCCCTCAGGGCCTTCATCTGATATAATTGTCGCGGGGGACATGAATGATGGAAGACGATTTCAAAGACATAGCGCCGTTCGAAGGCAAGGATTTCGACGATGCCGTTTCAAGGCTCATCCAGTATCCTCAGCTTCTGAACAACTTCACGGACATCATCTCAAGGCACAGCCGGATTGTCAACAAGTGGAAGTCTTTCCATGCAAAGAAACTGCTGTCCCACATGCTGACCCAGGTTCACAACTACACAGAGTTCCAGGAGTTCATCGTCTGCGACATCTTCCTCGAGATGATCGAGTCCTCAAGCATAGATAACTTCACGTTCGACGGAATCGAGCAGCTGGGAATGGAGGACAAGCCCCACATCTACATCAGCAACCACCGCGACATTGTCCTTGACACGGCTCTTCTGGACCTTGCCCTGTACCGCAGCTCCAACCGCAAGAAGTGCGAGATGGTCATAGGAGACAACCTCCTTGTCAACCAGTTCGCAACCGACCTGTTCAAGACAACCGGCGCCATCACCGTAAAGAGGTCACTCACTTCCACACAGGATCTCAGGGTCGAGACCCTCAGGCTGAGCAGATACATCAAGCACTGCATCCACGAGAAGGACGTCAGCATCTGGATCGCCCAGAAGAGCGGACGCTCAAAGGACGGCATAGACAACACGAGCTCGGCCATCCTGAAGATGCTCTATCTTGCGTACCGTGAGGACGGAATGTCGTTCCAGGACTTCATCAGAAGCACCTCGATAGTCCCCGTGGCCATCAGCTACCAGTACGATCCCTGCGACATCTCCAAGAGCGAGGAGCAGATCAGAAAACTCAAGGCCGAGGGCGTGTATGACGTCTATAAGAAGAAAAAATACGCGGACGTGCTGGATCTGGTACGCGGTCTGAGGATGAACAAGGGCAACGTACACATCCAGGTGGGACAGTCCCTTGATCCGGAGACCGTCACCGACGCAAGGTCCGCCGTGCGTGAGATAGACAGGCAGATCCATCTGAACTACAGGCTCTGGGACACCAACTATTTCGCATACGACTTCATCAACGGAACGGACACCTTCTCTGACAAGTACGAGGACATGAACACAAAGGGTTTTGTGAAGCACTACAAGCACCTGAAGCCCGAGGTCAAGAAGCTTGTCTTCCAGAGCTATGCAAACCCTGTGATCTCAAGGCTCAACGAGGAGGCTTCCGATGGGCAGAATTAGGGCCCTTGTCCTTGTCCTTGTCCTCTTTGCCCTGCTGTCGGTGTCCTGTTCCAAGGACGAGATGAACATCACCGACCTCCAGGTGCAGGGTTATGTTAGAACCGACTCCACAATGGGTCTGAGCGTCTACGCCGTGACAAGGTCGACTTCAAAGAACGACAAAAACGTGCCCATACAGATGGTCGTGAAGAGCCCCGACGGGAACCTCAGCTGGAGCTTCGATGCCGTGAAGGCCACATTCGACGGCCGTTCCTATTACGGAAGCGCGGATATCTCCATGCCCGCGGGCCTGAGTCTTCCCAAGGGGCAGTGGAGTGTGGAGATAATCGGGAGGGACGGAAGCACGGTCAATCGTGAGTTCGACATATCCTACACCGATGCCGCCGAGGCGCTCGGAAACTTCACCGGGGCCGGGCAGGAAGCTCCGTGGTTCGATGAGAAAAGCAATCTGACGGTTATTTAATGACTTCGGGACGGCTCAGACGAGGCGTCCTACTTTTTTGTACAGCTCTTCCTTGCTGATTCTGAATGTGAACTCCCTTCCGTGGGGGCAGACCATCCTGTCGAGCTCGAAACATTTCTCCACAAGGCTGTTTGCCGTGTAGCGGTCAAGCTCGTCGCCGGCCTTGATGGCGCTGTGGCAGGCTATGATCGCAAACAGGCCTTTCTGGACGCTCTCCATGTCTCCGGTCTGGTTCTGGATGTAGGAGACTATCTTCTCCTCGTTCTTCCTGCAGGCGGCTGGCATGCTTGCCATCTCCCAGAGAAGCGGTTCCTTTCTGGTGAGCTCTATTCCGAAATCCGCGTAGACCATGCTGTTCTGCTGGAGGTACTCGTCCACCGAGATGTCCACCTCGAATTCATATGGGACTATCAGCCTCTGGACATCCTTCAGGGACTTGATCTCGTCATAGAGGAGCCTTTCGTGCAGGGCATGCTGGTCTATGAACAGGACCTCGTCGGCTGTCTCGACAAGAAGGAACGTGTTGAAAAGCTGGCCGATGTATCTGTGCTCCTTGACGATCTTTGTTGTGGAGACCTCGGACACAGCTCTTCTTGGCTCTGCCTTTGGCTGGGCCTGGGGCTCTGTCTTGGGCTGCGGTGCTGCCTTTGAGAGGATTGTCCTTGCGTTGTCGAACCAGGAAGGATCGAACGGTTTGGACGTTGCCTGCGATGGTGAGTAGGGCTGTCTGGGACGCTCCGAGACAGCATGGGGCTGTGTTTCCCTGGGTATCTGATAAACCGCTTCCGGCTGGCGGAAGAGATTCTCCTGACGCGGTGCCTCGGTCTTGGGGGCCTTGGCTGTCAGGGCGTTTCTTATCATGTTG
>CADBOI010000014.1 GCA_902796335.1 uncultured Spirochaetales bacterium | reverse complement strand
GCCGCAAGGATCACAACAGCCAGTCCTCTCACCGAAGGCATGAGAGATACTGCTATGATCAGTACCAGTGCTACCGAAAGGAAGACGGAGTAGGCTGTTCTGATTCGTTTTTCATTCCTTACTTCCGTATTCAGGCTATCATTCCCATGTGCGTCTTTCATCTCCATGTCGTGCACATATGTGGGGCTGCTGAGGGGATCCTTTGTGATTCTCCTGACATGGGAGAACACGTAGAGCATCAGAAGCACGAACATGACCGCAAAGATCAGAAGACGGAACCAGATGTTCTGGACAGGATTGGCTCCTATGATCTGAGATGCCAGAAGCACGGTGAACGGGTTGGTCACGGCCCCGGCAAAGCCGAATCCGCATGCTATTGTGCAGCAGAGAAAGCCGGTAAACGAATCAAGGCCCACCGACAGGCACAGGGCAGTCACAATCGGAAGCATGGTGAGCATCTCTTCGAACAGCCCAAGGAACGAACCGAAGCAGTAGAAGAGAAACGATACCAGAACAAGAAGCAGGGCCCTTCTTTCCCTGAACCTGGTAGAGACGGCATCCACAATAGCCCTGATTCCACCTACATCGTTCATAACCTGGAATGCGGCGGAGATGAAGAACAGAAACAGGGAAAGGACTATCAGGGATGCTCCGTCGGAGGACAGGAACACCAGAACCGGTGCCAGGATTCCACGGATCAGGGATATTCCTCCCTGGTTGCTTCTGGGTGTGTACTCAAGGTAGTTCACACTTCCGTCTGGAAGGACTCCGAAGTCTCCCTTCGGCACGATGTAGGTCAGTATTATGGAGAATAACAGAAGTCCGAGCAACAGGGCGCTGACGCTGATGAAGGTTTTTTTCGAAATGTTGATAAGGGTCTTCTTTCTCATTCTGTTTTTCTCCTTTCGGCGAACATGTCCACAAGAAGCGCCCAGCGAGCGCACTGCTGGGGATTCTCCACGGGGTAGAAGTAATATAGGTCGGTGTTGTGGTAGACCTCGAACTCAGTTCCGCATGAGAATGCCATAGCCGGCATATCCTCCATCCGTACCATGAATTCAACGGTATCGGATCTGTATCTCAGACCCTGAGAAGTGAGTGTGCACTCTCCGTATTCCTTCCTGATTGTCTTTCCGCTTTCGGCAAACACCTTTGTACGGACCTTGGCATGCAGGTCCAGATTGTCCAGGTCCTTGGCCTCCAGCGTCTTGATTCCGTCGTAGTATCCGGGGATTGTCGAGGGTTCTCCATTGAAATGATAATGCTCGTCCAGGGAATGTCTTGCCCCGCACGCCGTACAGACAAGGTCGTTGCCTTTCCCCACTGTGGTGTAGAGACTTCCGCAGTCAATGCAGCGGTACAGGATGTTCTCAAGCCCCTTTGCCTTGTCTTTCTGGGGGAACAGGCGGTTCTCGTTTTCCGAGGCATCGTTGAACAGGGTGTCCGAGATGATCTTCTCGATCTCGCCGGGGCTCATCTGCTCCATCTCGTCCGCTTTGATGACCCGCTCGACTTTGACCTTTATGTCGGACAGAAATCGCTTTTTCCTCCACTTGGGGTTGGAGAAATAGGCTCCGGTGATTTTCGTCAGGACAAGGTCCACGCCGAGTTTCCTGTACAGCGCGGCTCCCGGAAGGAATACGTTTGACCTTCCGTCCGGAGACAGCCTGCCTTCTGGGAATATCACGACGGGGTAGCCCTTTTTTATTGTGTGCATTATGGAGAGGGGAGTCCTCATCTCCGTGACGAACAGCTTCTTGGGAATCATCGAGCATCCCAGCGGAACATGTCTGGCTATGGGCCTGGTGCAGTAGTACTCGTTGATGACGAAAGTGGGGTTCTTCGGATGGTTGAGCTTGTACAGATACAGGAAATCGAAGAACGACTCATGGTTCGAGAGCATGATGTACGGTGAGGATGCTGTCTCAAGCAGGCTGTCGTCCACCTCCACCTTCTGCTTCTTTCCGTGGATCATGCTGAACAGCGATATCACAGCCCCATATGCGGGCGATTCCGTGTCCGAACCGTTGTCCTTGAAGTAGAACCTCTTGATGAAGATTGCGATAATGACAAACAGCAGGGCGGCAAGAACCACGATGATCAGTACCAGCAGCCACAGCGGAAGAGACTGTACCACAAAGGCACGTCCTGCGGCTCCCATGAGGTTTGACACTACTATGGACGGAACTACTCCCGTTGCCACTGTGAATATGTATCTTCTGTACGGCAGTTTTGTGCTGCTTCCGTAATAGCAGATGGCTCCGAACGGAATCAATGGCATGAAGAAGAGCAGGTAAAGAAGGAACATCGTGTTCTTGTTCCGAGTTCCCTCCGAGAGACGGTCGATGATCTTCCTGCGTCTCTGGTATGCATCGGACTGGATGTGGAAGACCCTGACCAGAACAAAGATGATCGTGGCTCCCAGACAG
>CADBOI010000013.1 GCA_902796335.1 uncultured Spirochaetales bacterium | reverse complement strand
TGGTCGGTTCGGTCAGCATGTTGATGCATCTGAGCAATGTGGACTTGCCCGTGCCAGAAGGTCCGATGATGCTTATCACATCCCCGTCGTTGATGTTAACGCTGATATCCTTCAGAGGAATTGTGTTAGCATCAAACTCCTTTCTCAAATGACGTATTTCAATCATTCGCGTAACCCTAGGTAAAATGACGTTCGCCATGAGAATTTGCTTTCTAGGGCGCTGTTCCTGAAGTTTCAGGCTCCCATGGCTGTGGGAATTCTTGGATATAGTTGGTCCCCGCACTTTACAGGGGCTACCATATAGTTTAAGGGGTTGAGGGTCAAGCCTTTAGGAGGATTTTTTTCTTTCCGCATATCTGATATATCAATTCATCGGAAATCAGGGTGGTCGTTTCGAGGTATCCGTCGAAAATCCGCGCAAGTTCCTCCACCTCCGGAAGTCCGTTTGAAACCCTTTTTGCAGAGCCGCTGTGATGGCTGTTCACACGGCTTCGGCTCATGCCGTGGGCCACCGTCAGGGTTCCGCCGGCTCTGAGCATGCGGCAGAGGTTGTCCAGCAGTCTGCCGGCGTCTGAGAAATGCGGAAAGGCGTTGTAGATGACTATGCAGTCGAAATCCGAACCCAGGTCCTCGGTCTCCGCATCCGCACAGACAAAGGAAACGTTGCCGGCGCTGAACTTGGATTCTGCTATACCTACCATCTTCGGTGATATGTCCACACCGAGCACGGACGAGACTCCGCGCCTGAAGTAGTACGGAACAAGAACACCGGTGCCGCATCCGACGTCAAGCACTCTGACTCCCTGATGCACACCGGCGTTGTCCAGTATGGTATTGATCTTCATGTCATCGCATATCATCTCCGCATCCCATGTGGGTGCGCACATGTCGAAGAATGCGATGACATCGTTTTTATCAATCATGCATTTTGTTTAGTTGAAAAATGTGGCCGTGTCAATCTTCTTCAGAGCACCGTTACCGAACCTGAGGATCTCGTCGCCCAGAGGAAGACCAAGGAACGCCTGTGTGATCTCGTCCATCTTGACGTAGATGTTGATGTCCTCGAAAAGCTGAGGATAGACGGTCTTGGCATCGAACCACGTGTTGATCAGGGCGATCTCATAGTTCGTGTAGTAGGCGTTGTAGGCAGGCTGCAGGTACACCTCGCCGTTCTGCCATGCCTTGCATGAATCGAACAGTGCGGGATCCTGTGCGTACAGGGGCTTGATGTTCTTCACAGCGGCGGAGTCGATGAACATGATGTCCACATCCTGTCCGATGGATTCGAACTTCTCCTTCTCTATGGCCTGGATGCCCTTTGCGGAAAGACCTGTGACGGCGTTTCTGATGTTGGCCACCTCGAACGGCTTGTAGTTCTGTGCCGTCATCAGGTGGTTGGTGGTTCCCCAGTTTCCGAGACCGCAGATATAGACGGCAGGCTTGGACGACTCGGGAATGTCGGCGGTTCTTCTGATGATTTCCGCAGTTTCCTTCTCCACGAAGGCAACAAGTTCCTCAGCCCTGGCCTCCTTGCCGAATATGGAGCCCAGAAGCCTCATGGAACCCTTGAACTCGTCGGCGAAGACTCCGTTTGCTCCCGACCTGAGAGTGATTACCGGAACACCCAGCTGCTGCTGGAGAGCATCCTCCTTCTGTACGTCCTCATACTCCGAGATGACTATGTCCGGATTGCAGGCAAGGATCTTCTCCGCCTCGGCAGCCTGGGCCTGAGGCCCGCCGACACCGCATGATGGAAGCTTGGAGAATTCCTCCGAGTATGCGATCACATAGGGTCTTGCTGCGGAATCGAACATCTTAGGCCTGTTCTGGAGCTTGATGTTGTCTATGTCCTCCACTCCGCAGAGGTCCTGAACATCACCGATGTATGTGTACATCCTCAGAGCTCCGGCACCGATGCACACAACCCTGTGGTAGCTTCCCGGAACGACCTCGACGTTCCTTCCGATCATGTCGGTGACAACCACCGGCTGGGTGGCGCTCGTAACGGTTTCCGAAACAGGTGTAGCCACTGCTGCCATGACGACAACCAGGGCAAAAACCAGAATTGACAATGTCCCCTTGTTCATTGTTTGTCTCCCTTGTAGTAATGGATGAATTTCTCACCATCGTTTTCCACTATCTTTGCAAAGACACCGTAGATGTCCCTGACAATGTTCTCTTCAAACACCTCAGGACCGCCGGAACAGCGAATCCTTCCGTCCTTCATAAAGAAGAATCTATCTCCGAAATACATAGCCTGATTCAGGTCATGTATCGAAGAAAAAACGGTTATACCCCTTTTATGGGCTATCTTTTTTGCTTCGTTGATTATCAGAAGCTCGTTTGCGATATCCAGATTCCCGGTAGGTTCGTCAAAGACAAGGACCCGTGGCTGCTGGGCAAGCGCCCTTGCTATGGCCACCTTCTGCCGCTCTCCACCGGACAGCTCCTGGACGTTCCTGCAGGACACATCTTGCAGATCCATTTCCGCAAGGACGTTCTCCACAACCTCAAGATCGGCCTTGGACGGTCTTATGTTGTAATAGGAAACCCTTCCTGCAAGAACGGTCTGATAGACCGTGAGGGCACCGAAATCTATCTGCTGGGGAACATAGGCCACAATGCCGGCACGCTCTCGCCTGGACATCTGAAGAAGGTCCCTTCCGTCAAAGAGGATCTTTCCGGCGTCCGGTTTCAGGACACCTGTGATTATCTTGAACAGTGTGGTCTTTCCCGCGCCGTTTCTTCCCATGAGGATTCCCACCTTCCCCTCTTCCAGCTCGAGGTCCACGCCTTTGAGAACCGGATTCTGCCTGTCATAACCGAAAACGAGGTTCCTGATCTCCAGCATCAGTGCCGCCCTCCTTTTCCGAATATGATCGCAATGAAGAAAGGAGCTCCGAGTAGCGAGGTTATGGCTCCGACCGGAAGAGCCGAACCGTTTCCCATGCTTCTTGAGAGGGTGTCGGACAGAAGCAGAAGCAGGCTGCCTGCAAGTGCGCTTGAGGTGATCGACCACAGATGCTCCTGGCCCATGATCTTCTTGACTATATGCGGACAGATTATTCCCACAAATCCGATGATTCCCAGGAACGAGACGCAGACGGCGGTGATCATGGACGAAAGCAGAAGCGAGACAAATCTGAGTACCCGTACGTTGACACCAACGGAGATTGCAACGGCATCCCCGCTCAGCAGGGCATCGTAGCGTCTTGAGAGGAACAGGAAAGTCAGGATTCCGACCCCCACCGTGACGGACATGATCAGGTCCGTTCTGTATGTAGCCCTTCCAAGGTCACCGAAGGTCCAGATGACAGCAGCCGAAAGTCCCACGTCCGTTGCATAGAACTGCAGTATCGTAGTGGCCGCGGTCCACACTGAACCCATTGCGATACCGGCCAGAACCACTATGTTCGGCGAAAAGCTCCTTACGCGGCAAAGCCCCAGTATCAGAAGGATGGATGCAACCGAAAAGACAAAGGCCATAAGAGATGTCGAGAACGGATTGAATCCGGTATCGAACGTGGCCTGTATATTCATGGTGTCCAGAAAACCGCCGGCAAAGACGATTATGGAAAGGTTGGCTCCGAACACCGCGGCATTGGAGACACCCAGAGTCGACGGGCTTGCCATGGCGTTGTTCAGGTTAGTCTGCATTATCAGACCGGAGACGGAAAGCCCAGCTCCGGCAATCAGGGCGGCAAGTACCCTGGGGATGCGGATGTTCCAGATTATCCTGTTGTTGGCGGCCGTGCTCTTTCCAGCCAGTGCCCTGAGGCACTCGGAGACTGACATGTGCGAGGATCCCACGAACAGACAGACAAAGGCCATCGCAACAACAGAAACAAAGAGAATCAAGGCTACAAGTCTTTTCCTGCCGGAATCCGAAATCATAGAACGCACCACACCCTGCCCTTGGGCAGTCAGATAAATACTAAGAACTTCTGTTCATGATGCGTCCTTCATGGACGTGGTTGGTTTGATGATAAAAGAAAGCCGGCGCAATTTCAACTCTCGGACAGGGAGTCTGTGCGCCGGCGTCCACACTGCGTATGCAGTTGAAGAATCACTCGCAGATCAGCATCGTGTTGGGGTCGAGGGCGACTCCTGCAGGATGCGGCAGGTTCTTCTGGTGGTCCTTGACAACCGTCATGATGACCCTGCTCTTCTCATCGTTGTAGTGAAGTCCGATCAGGACATCGATCATGTCGATGTACGGATCCATTGTCACGGGGACACCGTACTCGGTGAACTCTACGTTTGGTCTTGCAGGAGACACGCAGAACCAGACCTCTATGTTCATCTGCTTTGCGAAATCCTTGATCTTCCTGACATCCTCATCGGAGGCCATCGTGAGCTTGTATCCGTCGAAGAACACTGCATCGGCCTTGAATGAGCCCTGCTTGATCAGGGTCTCCAGGCTGGAGAGGATCTTGTCCACGCCGATTCCTTCCTGAGAGAAGTTCATCATGACGCGGTTGCTGCGGATTGTCTGGTAGACATCGAATGCATCGTCAAGGCTCCTGAACTCGGAGATCTCGCGGAAGGCCTCCTTGTACCAGTTCATGATGTGCTCGACGTTGGCGCCGAACGACACGTGGATGACGCTCTGTCCGCGCAGGATCTTGTCGATGGCAAGATGGACCATGCAGGCGGTCTTTCCAACACCGTGCATGGATGCCAGCACACCGAGGTTTCCTTTTCCAAGGCCACCGTCGATGGAACTCTCGAATACTCTAATCGGACTCTTTTTAATCAGTTCTGCAACTTCCATATCTGTTCCTTTGAAATTGTTTCTTTCTTAATGATAGCACGGAAAGCCGGAAAGCGGGTCACTTCTTGGCCTTGTCCTTCTCTTCCTTCTTTTTCTTCAGTTCCTCGGCGATCGACTGGGGAACCTTGGCATAGCGGCAGACCTCCATGGTGTACTCGGCCTTACCCTGGGTCATGGACCTGAGGACTGTCGAATAACCGAACATCTCTGCAAGAGGTACTTCAGCGTCAACTGTACAGACGTTGTTGTCCTCAGTGGAGCTGACGATCATGCCTCTTCTCTGGTTGATGGTTCCGAAGATGGCTCCCTGGAACTCCGACGGACCCTCGATCTCGACCTTCATGATGGGCTCGAGGATGGTCGGCTTTGCCTTGGCGAAAGCCTCCTTGAAAGCTGCGATAGCAGCTGTCTGGAAGGCCATGTCGGAAGAATCGACCGGGTGCCATGCACCGTCGTTAACGCAGACGCGGACTCCGACAATCGGGAACTCAAGCTGCGGACCCTTCTTCATTGCGGTCACGAAGCCCTTCTCGCATGACGGGATGTACTCGGTAGGAATGGCTCCACCCTTGACCTCGTTGATGAACTCGAAGTCCTTCGGCTCCTCTTCCGAACCCGGCTCCTGCACGATCGGCTCGATGTATCCGGCGACACGGGCGTACTGTCCGCTTCCACCTGTCTGCTTCTTGTGGGTGTAGTTGAACTCGGCCTTCTGTGAGATTGCCTCGCGGTATGCGACCTCCGGGGCACCTACGGTGACCTCGCAGTTGTACTCACGTCTCATTCTCTCTACATAGACATCAAGATGCAGCTCTCCCATTCCTTTGATGATGGTCTGGTTGCTCTCGGGATCCACATAGCACTGGAAGGTCGGGTCTTCCTTCATGAAGCGGTTGATGGCCTTGCTCATGTTGTCCTGGCTCTTCTTGTCCTTCGGATGGAT
>CADBOI010000012.1 GCA_902796335.1 uncultured Spirochaetales bacterium | reverse complement strand
GGCTATGGGATCGAAGGATACTATCTGGTCGTAGGGCAGAGAGAAGGGTTTTACCTCGCAGTAAACGCCGGTTTCTCTTGTCCTGCGAGCTATCAGCTGGTTGTACTGGCTTCCGAAATCCAGGATCAGGACTTTTTCCATATCAGTCACGGAATTTGATTCTGCCGTTTTCGGTCGACTCGATGACTGCAAGGCTGTAGATGTCGATTCCCGCTTTGCGGAATTTGTCGCCACCTCCCTGGAATCCCTTCTCAATTCCTATGCCTATTCCCTCAAGGGTGGCTCCGGCTTCCCTGACCAGGTCGGTCAGGCCTCTGATTGCCTCGCCGTTTGCAAGGAAGTCGTCAATAATCAGGACATGGTTGCCGGGCTTGAGGTAGTCGGACTCGACCATGACGGTGACGTTCTTCTTGTAGGTGTATGAATAGATCTCGCTGCAGATCAGGCCGTTCTCGATGTTGTCGCTTTTTGCTTTCTTTGCAAACAGAAGGGGCACACCCCACTTGTAGGCGCACATGGTGGCCAGAGCGATGCCGCTTGCCTCGATTGTGAGAACCAGATTCACTTTTGAGATGTCAAAATGCTTTCCGAATTCCTCTGCCATTCTACCGAGCAGGGCAGTGTCCACCCTGTGGTTCAGAAATGACCCGACCTTGATTATACTACCTGGAAGGATCTTGCCTTCAGTAAGGATTCGTGTCTTGAGTTCGTCCATAATTTATCGTTGACTTTTTGGCTGTTTTTGTCAATTAAGGCGAAACAAAAACAGGGACTATTTGATGCCTCGCGCAACGAAAAGCAACAAACAATCCCTGTCTCTTAAAAACGTGTTTTTTATTTTGAAATCACTTCTCTTCCGTAGATCTCAATCATCTCTCTGAGTCTGTCCATCATCCAGCCCTGCATCCGGGACGGATCGTAGCGCCATGACCAGTTTGCGCTTCCGACGGATGACGGAAGATTCATTCTGGCACTGTCGTCCAGACCCATGATGTCCTGCATCGGGATGATGGCCGTGTTTGCTACACTGGCAATAATTCCGCGGATCATCTGCCAGACAACATCGCTGTCAGGGCACTGGAAATAGCGTCTGACAATGTCCTTGTAGTTGTCTGGAAGGCTGTTGAACCAGCCCTGCGAGGTCTGGTTGTCATGTGTTCCCGTGTATGCCACGCAGTTCTTCTCGTAGTTGTGGGGAAGATATGCGTTTTCCGTGTTGAATCTGCCGTCGTAGAAGTCCCAGGCGAACTGGATGATCTTCATTCCGGGGAAGCCACTCTTCTTCTGCATGTCCCTCACTTCCTGTGTCAGAAGTCCGAGGTCCTCGCCGATGACGTTCATGTGCTTGAACTGCTTCAGAAGGTCCATTCCAGGGCCCTTGACCCACTTTCCGTTTCTGGCAGTGGTCTCTCCGGCAGGAACTTCCCAGTATGACTCGAATCCCCTGAAGTGGTCGATTCTGATGATGTCCACCTGGTTGAGGGTCATCTCCATTCTCTTCTTCCACCAGGAATAATCATCCTTTTGGTGCACGTCCCAGTCATAGATGGGATTACCCCAGAGCTGCCCGTCAGCAGAGAAATAATCAGGCGGACATCCTGCCATGGCTGTCTGCATGCCGTCCTTGTCGATCTTGAACAGATGTGTGTTCGTCCATGCATCCACGCTGTCACCGGCCACATAGATGGGGATGTCTCCGATGATGCTGATTCCCAGTGAATTCGCATATTCGTGGAGGCTGTCCCACTGTGTGTAGAAGAAGAACTGCAGGACCTTGTAGACCTCTATCTCATCTGCAAGTTTCTTCGTCCACTTTGTTATGGCGCTCTTCTTGCGGAGTCTGAGGTCCTCTTCCCAGAGGAACCATCTTGAATCGTTGAATTCATGGACAAGAGCCTGGTAGAGGGCATAGTCGTCCAGCCACCATTTGTTCTTACTGCAGAACTTCTCATAATCGGTCTTCGGACTCTTCCCGTTGATGAACAGGGATGCGGCATACTTCAGAAGCGGCAGCTTGTGCTCGTAGACCCATGGATAATCGACCCTGCCGGTGCAGTGGTTGTCGGAATCAGTGATGATCTTCAGAGCTTCGGCTTCCTCGGGACAGATCTCGCAGAGTGACCTGATGTCGATCAGAAGCTCGTTGCCGGCGAATGTGGATCTTGCCGAATAGGGGCTGTCTCCGTAGCCCGTCGGGCCAAGCGGCAGGATCTGCCAGAGTGTGACCTTGGCGTCTGAAAGCATCTTCAGAATCTGTCTTGCCTCAGCTCCCAGGTCTCCGATTCCGAAAGGAGAGGGGAATGATGTGGGGTGAATCAATACCCCGCAATGCCTTCTGCTCAATATATTGCTTACCATCTTTTACCTTCTGTACCATTATTTGGATACCAAGCGTATACTATACCCCATGCAGAATCTTTTTTCTATAATCCTTGCTTGTTAGTACCCTTAAATTCGGGTATAATAACGATATGAATTCAGAGACAAAACCACAGTTCCAGATAGGCGAACATGTTGTTTATCCGCTGCAGGGAGTAGGTGTCATTAAGGACATCCGCGAGCGTGTAGTCCGCAACGAGCCTGTCATGTACTATGTCATCTATATCGATATGTCTGACATGACTGTAAGCATCCCCGTGCAAAAGGTCTCTGAGTCGGGTGTACGTGCCATTGTCTCCAACGGCGATGCCATGAAGGCCCTCGAAAGCATCTCCAGCAAGTATGAGCCTGTGTCGGTGGATTGGAAGGCCCGCTATCAGATGAATGTGGATCTGATCAAGGAAGGTTCGATCTTCTCGATTGCAAAGGTCGTCCAGGGACTGTACCACAGAAGCAAGGTCAAGGAGCTTCCGGTCCAGGAGAGAAAGCTCTACGACAATGCCCTCAGCCTTCTGATAGACGAGTGCTCCTATTCCCTCGGCAAGGACAAGAAGGAAATAGAGAAGACCATCTTCTCCCATCTGGAGAAGTGAATGTTCCCGCGTCACGCAGCGATAATCACGGCAGCAGGTTCCTCCCAGAGGTTCAATCTGTCCTCAGGTTCCAACCGTAAGAAAGAGTTCATGACCCTCGGCTCCTCAAGCGTGCTGGCAAGTTCCATTAAGCCTTTCCTAGGTGCCCCGAATCTGGCCGCGGTGGTGGTCACTTACAGGAAAGGAGAGCTTGAGGCAACGCGGAATCTGCTTTCCGACATTGATTTTGACATCACGTTCGTGCAGGGTGGTGCTACAAGGCAGCAGTCGGTATTCAATGCCCTGAAATACCTTTATGACCATAAAAAAGATCTTGATATCGAATATGTGAGCATTCATGACGGTGCAAGACCGTTTGTGACGCAAGAGCTCATCACAGCCTGTCTTCAGACTGCGCATGAGCTCGGCGGATCCTGTCCGTGCATCCGTGTCACAGACACTCTTGTGAAGGTGGATGAGGCGGGTCTTCTTTGCGGAAGACTTTCACGTGAGGGGGTGTGCACGGTCCAGACTCCGCAGACTTTCCGTTTTCCGGACATCTACGACGCGCACCTCAAAGCCGATCCGGGCAAGGCCTACACCGACGATACCGAGATCTTCATGGACGCAGGCGGAAAGGTCGGCTTTGTCCAGGGAGATGCTGGAAACAGGAAGATCACCTATGCGTCCGATCTTACGGAGGGAAGATGAGCAGAATCGGAACAGGTTGGGATATCCATAAACTCGTACCTGGCAGGGACCTAGTTCTTGGCGGAGTGAAGATCGAAAGTCCTAAAGGATGTCTGGGTCACTCCGACGGCGATGCGCTTATCCATGCCGTCATTGATGCAATCCTCGGTGCATGCTCCATGGGAGACATAGGAACCCTCTTTCCCGATACTGATCCGCAGTACAAGGGCATCTCATCGACCGTCCTTCTGTCACAGGTGATGGATTCCGTCCGTGAAAAGGGATTCAGGATCGTGAATGTGGACACCACGGTGATCCTTCAGAGTCCTAAGATGGGTCCGTACAAGGATGAGATCAGAAGCAGAATGGCAAAGCTTCTGGGCGTGGGAGAGGACTGCTTCTGCGTCAAGGCAAAAACAGCCGAACACATGCTGGGAGAGCTTGGAACCGGCGATGCCGTCGTCTGCCAGGCAGTGTGTCTGATTGATTAATGGATGAATGAAATAGTCTTGAACAGGTGGATGTCCAGCGGGTTAGCTTCCCAGCCGGATATCAGGTCGCGCCTTACGAAGTTCGTCGCAAAGGCAGTGGACATGGGAATCACCACACCCGAATCAAGAAGAAGCTGTTCGGCCTGAAGCAGGATGTCCTTTCTGGAAACCTCGTCCGCTGCGTTCGCTGCAAGTCTGAGCAGATTGTCGTAGCTCTGGTTTGAGAAGTTCGCAAGGTTGAAGGAACTGTCTGAGGAGAACAGCTGCAGGAAAGCCATGGGGTCGAAGTAATCGCCGATCCATGTGACCGAGCAGAAGTCGTAGGGATTGTCCTCAGGGCTGGAGGCAAAGAGCGTGAGCGGAACCGTGTTCAGCGTGACGGTGATTCCGAGTGTCTTCGACCAGAGCTCCGCGATCATCTCCGCAACCGCTGCGTTCTGAGCTCCTCTGGTCACCGCCATGGCGATCATCGGAAGCTGTTTCTTTCCATACGGATAGCCGCCTTTCTCCAGAAGGTCCAGAATGTCAGGCGAGATGTTTGCCGTGATTCCGCTTTCGGGAACTATGGAGGAGCTTTCCATCAGACTTCCCTGAAGTCCTCTGATGATGTTCCATGGGATGACATCAATCAAAGCTTTTCTAATATTCTCATCGGAATAGGCACCTGTCTGTGCACTGAAGTAGAAGAATGTCGTGGCATAGAGCTTGGAGAGGACCATGTAGTCAGCCGCATCCGTTATGGGTGCCATCGACCACTGCACCTTTCCGCTCAGAAAGTCGTCAGGGGTTGCCGAACCGAGTCTGATCTCCACCTGCTCCACGTTCACCGCATCCCAGTAATAGGGATTGCGTCCCAGACGGATCTCCTCGTCGGACTGGCTCTGGAGTATGAAAGCTCCGCTGTATGATGTGGTGTCCTTGATGGCCGCAAGACATGGCTGGCAAAGCAGGCTGGGGAGGTAGGGCACAGAATACCTTAGCTTCACAACCAGAGTGCTGTCGTCCGGAGTCTCTATGTCCAGCTTTCCGTTCTCAAGTCTTGCGACAAAGTCCAGATTGCTTGCAAGAGGACCACCTGTCATGTAGTTCCATGAGTCGGCGAATGTCCTGGATGTGATCTTTGTGACGTCGGAGAAACGGGCCTCCCTAAGATGGAAAGTCCACAGAAGACCGTCTTCGGAAACCTCGTAGTCCGTTGCCAGGGCAGGACGGGCTTCGCTTGTCACCGGATCGTACTCGAAAAGACCATCGTAGAGGTTCTGCATGATTATGATGCTGTTGCTGTCGGAGGCTGTGTACGGATTGAGCACAACCTCATCCTTGCCCGGATCAATGAGGATTCTGAGACATTCGCCCTGAGACTGTGCAAAGAGCGGGGACAGTACGGCGGCCAGAGCCAGAACGACTATGGCGGCAAGCATCTTCTTTTTCATAAACCTAATGGATTTTATAACAATAATACTTTGTTATCAACCTTTGTCGTTTGTGGTATCATCTTCCCTATGAACATAATACTGTTTCGGCAGCTGCCGCAGGACAACCTGATTCCCGCCTCAGACGAGAGGGCAAAGCACATCATCTCGGTTCTCAAGCTCAATGAGGGCGACTGTTTCCGTATGGGAATCGTCAACGAAAGCGAGGGCGAGGCCACAGTCACGGGCATCTGCGACGAAGGGGTGCGTTTCAGCTACACGCCCCGGAGTGTTCCGTCTCTGTATCCGGTGACACTTCTTTGCGCACAGGTCAGGCCCATCTGCATGAAGAGGATCCTGCGTGAAGCGGTGAGCCTTGGAGTCGGACGTATCATCCTTTGCGGATCAGATACCGGCGAGAAGTCTTATCTTTCAAGTAACCTCTACAAGACGGGTGAGTATCAGGAATTCCTCATGGACGGGGCCATGCAGTCAGCCCATGCCGGAATTCCAGAGGTCCTTTTCGCCGACACCGCATTCGGTGCCGTGCGCATGGCGCAGGAGACTTCTCCCGAGGATGCCGATTTCATCCTGCTGGACAATGTGACAGGAGCAAAGGCATTGAGTTCCGAGAAGATTGGGAAATTTGCCGTTCTGGCAATAGGTCCCGAGCGCGGATGGTCGGACAGGGAGAGAAAGCTTTTCACAGACAAGGGCTACAGGCCCATGCTCCTGGGTTCGCGTGTTCTGAGGACAGAGACTGCCTGCAGCGCAGGCATTGCCGTGCTTTTATCAAGAATGGGACTGCTCTGAGGCCTTTTTCGCCTCTTTTTTGGCAAGCTTCTTCTGCTTTTTGAGCTCTTTCATCTTGGCCTTGTACTGGGCCTTTGTCGGTGTGTCCTGGGGAAGATCGGGAACCTTCTCAAGCTCCTCAGGATGGTTGAGAATATCCTGGAGCATGAGCATCGACTTGATGAAGTAGAAGCCCGATGTGACTCTTTCGTCTACGGAGAATCCGATCTGCATTGTCTCGCGGGTGGCGATCACTTTTCCGTTGTCGTCGAAATCACGGGTCCTGTCCATCCTTCCCAGAGTGATGAACATGCTTGTCGTTCCCCACTCATAGAGGTGGTGGTGCGGGCTGCCGCCTTCGATTCCGATGGATCCGAGATTGGCGATGAACACCGAGGTGTGGAGACCGTCGGCATCGCGGACGAACTTCGGGCATCTGCCGTGTCTGTCCAGGAATCCGAGGAATTTCACTGCAAGTGATACAATCCACGACGGAAAGTGCATGAAAAGACCGATCGTGTCGTCGGTGTAGTTCTCATAGTCCTTTGAGACGTGTCTTGCACCGTTGATGTAGTCGTCCATGATCTTTGCATACTCGAACAGAGTCATCTCCGGTTTGAACACCAGCGGGTTGCTTGTCTCAGGTGCGTCGTCGGTGAAGTTCTCCTTGACGACGAAGTTCAGCGAAAGCTCGTTGCGCTGCCAGTAATGGTTGGATGCGATGAATCTGTTCAGCTCCGGTCTGAGGGCGAATACCCTCATGACGGCGGCGCAGAAAACATAGAAGAACTTCAGTCTGAACTCGGGTTTTGTCGCGTTGTAAGCGCGGATGTATTTTGCTGTCTCAGTCAGATCCAGAGTCATCGTGTGGTACACGATCGACTCGTTTCTCTTCTTCATCAGAAACGGGAAAATCTGATTGTACAAGGGAATATCATAGCAAAGTCTCGCATCATTTCGTTTCATGTTGACAGATAATATAGTAATGTCGATAAAAAATCAATTTGTACGTTTTCCGTGGATTTTGGCCATGTAAAACTTCTTCATGTCCGCCTCGAAATCCGCGTTGCATGCATACGAACGGCCGAGGCAGGGTTCCCAGAGAGACGGATCCTCCATGCAAAGATAGAAGAAGACCTTGTCCTTCCAGTCCTGCGGGAAGCAGGAGTAGACATGGCGGAACATCCTGCGCTTGGTCTCGTTGTCGTACGAGAACTTTCCCGCAATAGGGGCAAGAGGCATCTGCGTCACACGTGTGGGACGACCGGACTGCCTGAGGGTCCTAAGGTTCTGTTTTGTGAAAGTGAGGGTACCGATTCCCACCATTACCACATTTTCCGGGTCAATGTTGTCGCAAATGGACATCACAAGGTCAGAGTATTCGTTCTCCCAACCTGAGAAAAAGACCATGGGATGGATGTGGAAACCAACCAGATGTCCGGCCTGTGCGCACCTTGCGGCGGCCTCGATCCTGGCCTTGGGATTTGCGGCAAGATGCTCTTCCTTCAGAGCCGGGGTATTTGCGTTGACAGACCATGTGCTTACGATGTTTGCAGGAATCCCGCTGTGGATCCAGTCCGTCCTGGCGCTTTTTGTCTTCAGCTCCACAACCACGTCAGGGTGCTTGTTTGCAAAGGACTCGAGAGCGGTCAGCGTTCCGTAGTCGTCGCCCAGAAGAAGCGAGTCCGAACTCTGGCCTGTTCCTATGTGCCAGGTTCCTTCCTCAAGGACCATGTTGTCCAGATGCTGGCCCAGGTCGGACAGCACGCGGACCTCGTTCTGCGAGTAGAAACTCTGGATGGAGCAGTAGGCACATGCGAAGGCACACTGCTGGACGGCATCAAGGGTTCTGAGGTTGCAGCAGCGTGTCTGCTCTCCGTCTCTCGGACAGGGACATTTGCCCATGATTCTTTCCGGCGACCTGAAGTCCGTGTTTATGGCTGTGCCTTTGCCTCTGAAGTCGTAATCCGGGTTGAATGTGCTGTAGTCTATCCCGGTTTTCCTGAGCCGTTCCATGTATGACATGAAGGAGGAAAAAGCCCTGCGCACATCGTTTTTGGATGTGATGTCGCATTCCGGCCAGAGGGTCGTGACCGAAGCGTCCTTTCCAGGAAGGCCCCACAGAGCCAGATCCTGGGCCTGTTCGAGCAACATCCTGCGCTGCTGGAAGGTAAGGAAGGGGATGGACTGGACGAAAGATTCCTCTCTGGTCATGGGCCAAGAATAATGCACCTTCATACTTTCAACAAGTACACCTATGGGTTAAGATTGCCTTGATGGACAACAACGCGTTCGAGGTCGGCCTGAGCTATCAGGTCGACAAGCAGGTTACAGAACAGGAACTCAGGCAGAGAAGGGAGAACTTCGAGGCTGCCAAGGCAAAGGCCCACGCCCTTCCTCTGAATCCGGGCTGCTACCTGATGAAGGACGAAAACGGAAATGTCATCTATGTGGGAAAGGCCAAGAGCCTCAGGCGCCGTGTCAGCCAGTACTTCCTGCCCAACCGCGACCGCAAGACCCAGGCGCTTGTGGAGAAGATCCGCGACATAGACCATGTGATCACCGGAAATGACTATGAGGCCCTGATTCTTGAGAACAACCTGATCAAGAAATACAACCCGCACTACAACATCCTCCTGAAGGACGGAAAAAGCTATCCGATGATCCGCATCACGAAGGAGGACTTTCCCAAGGTCTTCACGACAAGGCGCATCATCAAGGACGGATCCGAGTATTTCGGCCCCTATCCCGAGGCCGGCAAGATAAACCAGTACATGGATCTGATAGATCGTCTGTTCTCCCTGAGAAAATGCTCGACCCCACTGAAAAAACGCACCCAGCCGTGCCTTTATTACCACATCGGACGATGCAGCGCACCATGCTGCGGCAAGGTCGCCAAGGACGAGTATGCCAAGAGCATAGACAGAATCCGGGGTTTTCTGACAGGAAAGAACGACGACCTGGAACGGCAGCTGCGAGATGAGATGACGGTGGCCTCCAAGGCCATGCAGTACGAGGTTGCGGCCAAGAAGCGGGACATGCTTCTTGCAGTGCAGAGCGTCTCCAAGGCCCAGATGGTGGAGGACTACTCCAACACTGAAAGCCGCGACTATGCGGCCATTGAGATGAGAAGTCCGCTATGTACCGTTGCCCTTATGCAGTTCAGGGACGGAAAGCTCATTGGACGTGCCCTGTACAGGGCCCAGACCTTCGGCGACGAGTCCGAGACCCTTCTGAACTTCCTGACCCAGTACTACGAGGACGGACGCCAGATTCCCTCCGAGATATACGTCTCCCATGAGGTCGATGTGGACCTGATCTCAAGATACTTCAACGAGTACCTTCACAAAGATGTCAGAGTCTTTGTTCCCAAGGAGGGCAAGGACTTCAGGATTCTCCGAATGGCTGCCGAGAACGCATCGCGTGATGTGGAGAAGCGCCTGAAGAGCAAGGACAACAGCAAGGCCCTCGAGATGCTCAGGGATATCCTTAATCTGGAGGAGCCGCCGGAGCTCATAGAGGGATTCGACATCGCACAGCTCAGCGGAAAGTACACCGTTGCCAGTCTGATTTCATTTGTGAACGGTAACCCGAACCCGGCAGGATACAGAAGATTCAACATAAAATCGCTTAACGGAGCTATCGATGACTTCGGCGCGATGAGGGAGGCCGTCTACAGGAGATACAGCCGTGTGATCAACGAGAACCTCCAGAGACCGGGACTCCTTCTGATAGACGGAGGCAAGGGACAGGTAAACGTGGCACGTGAGGTCCTGGATGATCTGGGTCTTGCCGATGTGCCTGTCGTGGGCCTTGCCAAGCGCTATGAGACCATTGTCTTCGACGACGACAGACCGGATCTCAGGCTCGACCACAGCAACGAGGCCCTGCGGGTCCTGATTGCTGTCAGGGACGAATGCCACCGCTTCGCCACAGGTGCTAACCAGGCCATGAGGAGCAAGGAGGCAAGCTTCCATCTGCTCCAGAGCGTGCCGGGAATAGGCAAGGCATCCAGCGAGAAGATCATGAACGCGTTCACCACGCTTGACGACGTGATCCAGTGCAGCGCGCAGGAGATATCAAAGAGAGCCGGAATTTCGGAGAAGGTGGCCGAGAACCTTCTCAGACGACTGAAGGTCTGAAATGGCCCGAAAAATCTTCATTTTGTATCTTAACTTTTGATAAGCAACATGTTATCATAGCTTAAGTAGTGCTAATACGGAGGTGGACAACATGAAAGGACTGACCGAAAGACAGATGGAAATCTCGCTCTTCATCGAGCGTTATTTTGACGAGAACGGCTATGCTCCCAGTCTCAGGGACATAGGAAACCACTTCGGTTTCTCGGCCAAAGCAGCATTCGACCACCTCAGGGCACTTGAGCGCAAGGGCATAATCAGGACCGCCGGCAACCTCCCGCGCGGCATGGCCCTCCTCAAGAGAACCACTCCTGAAAGCGGCACGATCATCAAGGTTCCTCTTCTGGGAACAACGGCTGCAGGTCTTCCAATTGCATCCGAAGAGGTCTTCGACGGTTTCATCTCAGTGCCGCAGGACCTTGTCGGCTGTGCTGACTCTGACAAGCTCTACGCCCTCAACGTGCGCGGCGACAGTATGATAGAGGACGGCATCAACGACGGCGACATCGCCATCATCAAGAAGACCAACCATGCGGAGAACGGTGAGATCGTGGCAGCCAGCATCGGCGACAGCGAGGACTACAGCATCACGCTGAAGCATTTCTACCGTGTCGGCGACAGGTACGAGCTTCATCCTGCAAACTCCCAGTACAAGGTGATGGTGTCCACACATTGCGAGATTTATGGTAAGCTTCTGATGATAATTAGACAGTACGGGAGGTGACTGTGGGTCATTCCTATCTTCTTCTGGGTCCGGAGAAGGGCCTGAAAGAGGATTTCATCAAAGAGCTGCGTTCAAAGATCGGCCAGTGTGAAGTCTCAAAATTCTACTCATTCGAAGACTATGAGGCGGAGCTTTTCGCCCAGCTGAACAACAACGACCTTTTTGCCGACCACAAACTTGTGATCCTTGACGAGGCGCAGGAGATAAAGACCGCCGACAAGGTCAAGCCGCTTGTGGAGTACATCCAGAATCCTTCCGACTGCGCAACACTTGTGATGACAAGCACGGAGCTGTACATAAACTCCTCCATCATGGGTGCCGTCGAAGCCCAGGGCAAGGACTATGTGAAGAAGTTCTACGAGATGTTCGAAAGCCGCAAGAACGAATGGCTTTCCTCGTATTTCAGAAGAAACGGACTTTCTATCGACAACCGTGCCATAGCTGCGATAATCGAGAAAGTCGAGAACAACATCCAGGACTTCGAGAACACCTGCTCGCAGATGGTCGTCTATCTCAGGACCATTCCCGAAAAGACCTCCGTCACATATGACGATGTCGAGGACTTCCTCGTGCACACAAGGGAGGAGGACGAGTTCAGCCTGTTCACCTATATCGCGTTCGGCAAGCTGGAAAGCGCTCTGGACTGTCTTCACGTGCTTTTGAGGACCAAGGACTCCGCCTCGGTGACATCCATGTGCGCCTCAAGACTCTCCACATATTTCAGGCGGGCGCTTTCGGTACAGACCAATGTGCAGAAAGGCATGGGGATTGGTCTGAGACGAGACGAGGACTCCAGCGCGTTCTCCACCAAGGTGTTTGCAGGTGACCGGCCTATAACAATGCCCCGTGACAGGGAGATCTACAGACAATGCTGCATGCGCTACAACCTGCGGGACATCGAGCGCATCCTGGTAACATTGGCCGAGTACGATGTGAAGATCAAGGAGACCGCCGTAGTCCTTCAGGGCATAATGATGGAACGCTGCATTGTGGATGTCATCTGCAACAAGGGCCGCCATTCCAAACCGCTGGACATGCCCAGGCTCTGAAGCCGGTTCAACTGATTTTGCAAATTCCACGCAAATATGATAGATTCTCATTCGGGGGTAAAGATGAACAATCTCATTGACAACTACATTGATTTCATAAGTGACAACAAGACTGAGCGCAAATGCACCGAAGCCGCAATCCGCATTGCCGAAAAGCACGGATACAAGGATATAGACAAGGTTTCCACCCTTAAGCCGGGTGACAAGGTCTATGTCAACAAGATGGACAAGAGCCTGATCCTGTTCAACATCGGAAACGACGACATCAGCAAGGGCATGAACATCCTCGGAGCCCATATCGACTCTCCCAGACTGGATGCCAAGCAGAGCCCGGTCTATGAGGATACGTCCAACAAGACGGGAATCGTTTATCTGAACACCCACTACTATGGCGGAATCAAGAAGTACCAGTGGGTCGCACTTCCTCTGGCAATCTGCGGAGTTGTGGTGAAGACCGACGGAACCAAGGTCGACGTCTGCATCGGAGACGATCCCGCAGACCCCATCTTCTGCATCTCGGACATCCTTCCGCACATCGCTCAGGAGCAGATGAAGAAGACCGCCTCCGAGTTCATTGAGGGTGAGAAGCTTGACGCCATCCTGGCCTGCTATCCGAATGTCACCGACTACAAGGATCCTGAGAGGGACAAGTACAATCCCGGCGACGGAAAGGACAAGGTCCTGGCCTTCTTCGAGAAGAAGTACGGAATCAAGGAAGATGACTTTGCATCCGCAGAGCTCGAGCTCGTTCCGGCAGGAAGGGCAAGATACCTCGGATTCGACAGGACTCTGGTTGTCGGCTACGGCCAGGACGACAGGGTCTGCGCATACACATCACTGATCGCGATGGTCGAGGGCAAGACAGAGGGCAGGACAAGCTGCTGCATCCTTGCCGACAAAGAGGAGATTGGAAGCACCGGTGCCACCGGAATGAACTCACACCTTCTGGACAATGCCGTTGCCGAGGTCGTGGCAAGACTTGATGTGAAGTGCAATCCAGAGCTGGTCATCAGACGTGCGCTAGCAAACTCCTACATGCTCTCAAGCGATGTCAACACAGCCTTCGATCCGCTGAATGCCTCGCTCTACGACAGCCAGAACTCCTCGTTCCTCGGAAGGGGAGTCGTGTTCAACAAGTACACCGGTGCCCGCGGAAAGAGCGGCGCATCCGATGCCAATCCCGAGTTCATCGCCAAGGTGCGCGCCAAGCTCTATGACAGCGATGTCCACTTCCAGAACGCCGAGCTTGCCAAGGTCGACGTCGGCGGTGGTGGAACCATCGCACACTATGCGGCGGAGTACGGAATGTCAGTTCTGGACTGCGGAGTGTCTGTCCTGAGCATGCATGCTCCATGGGAGATCACATCTGCCTACGACATCGAGCAGGCCTATCTCTGCTACAAGGCGTTTCTTACAATGTGCTGAAAAAGTTGAAGGGGTTGCCGTTTAAGACAACCCCTTCGGTTTTTTTGTTCCCCTTTGGATAGGTTCTTTACTCGATTACTTTGCCCTTTTCCTTGCGGGCGGCCGCCTCGATCTTGTCGGCGATCATCTCTATGCCTTCATACAGTTCGTAGCAGTCATAGCTTACGACCTTGACTGTACCCCAGGAGAAATGGAGCTTCGCATCGATGTGGAAGCCCTGTCCCAGTGTCTCTCTTTTCATTGTGATGTCCAGGTCATGGAGATAGCTGTCTGCGAAGTCAAGTTTGGCCAGTTTCTTGTCAAGGAACTCCCTTGTCTCGTCACTGATCTGGTAATGAATGCCTCTGACGTTCAGGTTCATGGTTTGCCTCCTTGATGCAATGGGTTTGTGCAATGGACTATTGCTATTTCAAATTATAAGGGCAGGAAAACCATAAGTCAAAGTAAAGTGTTTAATAATTTTAACGCTTCAGTGCACCTATCTTGTATAGGACGAGTCTATGTTCAGCTCGCTTCTGTACTTACCTACGGTTCTGCGGGCGCATTTGATGCCCCTTGAAAGCAGGAGGTCGGAAATCTTCTGGTCTGACAGCGATCCGTTCTCCGCGACGATCTCGGCGATCATGTCCTTGACCACGTTCCTTGAGACGCTGTTCTGGTCGCCGGAGGTGTTGGCCACACCCTGGGAGAAGAAGTACTTCAGCTGGAACAGTCCCCAGTCGGTGTCCACCCACTTGCTCTGGGCAAGGCGGCTCATCGTTGTCTCATGGACTCCGATGACCTCGGCGATGTCCTTGAGTGTCATTGTCTTGAGATATCTGGGTCCCTTGAAGAAGAAATCGCTCTGATAGTCCATGATGGCCACGGCGGCCTTGTACAGGGTCTGGAAACGCAGATTGACCTGTGTGATCAGGGTCTTTGCCTGTCTGACGTGGTCCCTGATGTATGCTGAGGCTTCCCTGGCCTCGGGACCTTTCAGGTCGTCGGCAAGGCTTTCGAAGTCAGGCGATATCTCAAGGTCCGGAATGTCCCCGCGGTTCAGTTCAAGCACAAGGTGTCCGTTTCTGTTTCTGATGGAGAAGTCCGGCTCCACAGTGGAAAGCATGTCGGACGAGAAGTTCTGTCCGGGGTAGGGTGTCAGGCTCTTGAGGATGGTGAACAGTGTCTGCACATCCTCCTCCGGAATCCTCAGATCCGAGGCGACTTCCCTGAACTTCCCGGCCTTGAGCCTCTCCAGATGGTTGTTGACCATTTCGGAGAAGTTCGCCAGATCCTCGTCCGCAAGGCCCAGAGCCTTTGCCTGCAGGATAAGGGACTCGCGGAAATCCTTCACGCAGACTCCTGCCGGGTCGAAACCCTGCACAACGGACAATGCCTTCTGCAGGTCTTCTTTTGACGGCGAGAGCTTTTCCATGAGCTCTTCAAGCGGAAGGATGAAGAATCCGTTCTGGTCCAGGTTGCTGATAAGGGCCTCGCAGAGTGTGCGGATGTTGTCCGGAACATCGGTCTCGCCCAGCTGCTCCTCAAGGTGCTCCTTAAGTGTCTGGGACGGGGCGCTGGAGTTCTCGATCATCATCTGCTTGCGGTCTGAGGCTTCTGGATCAGAATATGAGTCAGAGTAGAAATCCGAGGAGTAGGACATGTCCTCGTAATCGGAGGAGTCGGCATCGTCCATCCTGTCGTCGAGAGTGCGTTCGTCCGAAGGTCCTTCCTGGGTGAGTGCGAATTCCGAGTCGGGAATCTCAAGTGCGGGGTTGGCCTCGATCTCTGCCTGGATGTGGGCTTTCAGCTCAAGGATGGGCATCGGAAGCAAAGCCAGGGACTGCAGCATCTGCGGAGAGAGGTTCTGCTCCGTCCTCAGACTCTGGGAGAGGCCAAGACCTGCGTCCATCACTGTTCCTCGAATGATTCGCCGAAGTAAATGTCCCTGGCTATTTCGTTTGCAAGCAGATCCTGCTTGGTGCCGGATACCAGGATTGATCCGTCACTGATTATGTGTGAGCAGGTTGTGATGGAGAGGGCGTCGCGGACGTTGTGGTCTGTAAGCAGGACGCCGATTCCGAATCTGGCCAGGGCCCTGACGATCTGCTTGATCTCATAGACGGCCTTGGGGTCGATTCCCGCGAACGGCTCGTCCAGAAGCAGGAACTTGGGGCTTGTGGCAAGACATCTTGCGATCTCTGTCCTTCTGCGCTCACCTCCGGAGAGGGTGTAGCCCTTCTGCTTCTCTATCTGGGTCAGTCCGAAGGATTTGATCAGACCGTTGGTGATCTCCTCCTTGCGTTTCTTGTCGATATCGGTTCTGGATTCGACAACCAGGCGGATGTTGTCCCTGACGCTGAGCTTGCGGAAGATCGACGGTTCCTGCGGAAGATAGGAGATTCCCATCCTGGCGCGCTTGTACATGGGCTGGTCCGTGATGTCTATCCCGTTGACGGAGATCTTGCCGCCGGAGTTGGCTATGAAGCCGACAATCATGTAGAAAGTCGTGGTCTTTCCGGCGCCGTTGGGACCCAGAAGGCCTATGATCTGGCCTCCCTGCATGCTGAAGGAGATGTCCTTGACGACCTCTCGCTTGCCGTAGATCTTTTTCAGATGTTCGATCTGGAGAGTGTTAGCCATTGAAAGCCCCCGAAATCGTTCCGTACATCCGGATGTCGTTGGTGGAAAGGTCAACCACTATCATTGCGGCCTTGTAGCTGTCGTCGTTCCATTCAACAGAGGCGTTGCCCCTCAGCGTGACTGTGTCTTCCTTGCCGTTGTACTCTATGCTGTCCGCCCGGCAGACCATCAGGCCCTCGTCCGTGACCTTGATTATCTTGGCCATCAGCTGGAGCTTGACGGACGAGCTGTTCATGTCGTATTCGAACCATCCGCCCGAAAGCGCGGCCTGGTTTTCGGTGTCCTGGATCTCGACCCAGCTGTCCGAATAGACCCTGCCGGAGTTCCTGTCGTAGAAGAGGTTGGGGCTTGAGAAGCTGATCTTGTTCTCGGTCTCGTCCGCCTTAACGTTTCCGGAGCAGAGCACGTAGGAGTAGTTGTCCCCATACAGCTCGATCGAATCGGATGACAGGGTGATCTTGTCCGTCGCGACCTTGGCACCTCCGGAGAGGACGACACGCTTGGATCCGTTCTGTGTTGTTACCGTGGTGTGTCCGCCTGAGAACTCCAGAGTCGAGGCGAACAGGGGGAGTGCGCAGAGAACAGCCATGGCCAGTGCGATTATTATTGTCCTTCTTGCCTTGCCGTCACTCATCTATCTTTCCCTCCAGTATCCTGCTGAACTCGTATCTGTCCTCATCCATGGTTGCGGAAAAGCCCTCGGCCCTGATCACGGTTCCGTCTCCGTATGTCACCTTGACTTCGCCCTCGCACAGGAGAGTGTTCTCCTTTCCGTCCCATTCGACACGCTGTGTCTCTATTGTAACCTGTGTTCCGTCATTGTTTAAATCGACAAAGACGTCACCTGAAAGCACCGCCTTCTTGTAGTCCGACGACACGGTGGCCCTGACGCAGCTTCCGCTCATTTTTGTCTTCTGCCTGAAGGATACGTTCTCGAGGATCGTGTCCTTGCCCTTGCCGTAGATGGTGATGAGGGAGGCATGCATCACAACAGGTTCAGATGAACCGGTCCCTGCGGAATTGCCACCCAGGGTGTAGTCCGCATTTACCAGCTGCATGTCCGGAATCTCCTGTTCCTCGAAAGGAACATCGCCCTGGACCCTGCTGCAGGATATGCAGAGTGTCATGCAGAGAACGGAGAGTCCAACAAGCAATAAGCATGCCATGTCCCGTGCTTTCATGGGTCTAATATACAACGAATGGGTGCTATTGCAAAGTAGGTCAAAGAAAGGTAAATTGCAGTTATGAAGGTACTGCTTCTAGGTGAAATCGTCGGCCGGTGCGGCATTGGCGTCATAAAGAAAGCACTCAGACCATACCGCCAGGAGCATGGTGTGGACCTCGTCATAGCCAACGGCGAGGGTGCCACAAGCGGCTACGGGCTGGGATTCCAGAACGCTCTCACGCTCCAACACATGGGAATCGATGTCATGACCATGGGCGAAAAATCCTTCTTCAAGCTGGACATGGTCGAGGGAATCACCAAGCGCTCCAGCATCCTCAGGCCTGCCAACTATCCCGAGTCCGTCCCCGGACGAGGACTCCGCTACATGACAGTGGGCGAGCGCAAGGTCTGCATAATAAACACCCTCGGAATGTTCAGTTTCAGCAATCCCCATCTGAACAACCCCTTCCTCACAGCCGAGAGCATGGTGGAGAAGGCAAGGACGGAGACTCCCATAGTGATCTACGTTTTCCATGCCGCCGCAACCGCTGAGAAGATCGCCATGGGACAGCTTCTGGCCGGAAAGGCCAGTGCCGTCATAGGCACCCACTGCAAGGTCCTGACAGCGGATGCTCGCATTCTGGAAGGTGGCACAGCCTACATAACAGACCTCGGACGCTGCGGAGCCTCTGTGAGTGTGGGCGGATTCGAGCTTGAGCACGAGGTGCGCAAGTTCAGGACACAGGTTCAGACCAGGTCTCACGAAAGCTGGGACAAGCCCCAGATGCAGGGTGTTCTTGTTGAGATCGACGATGTTTCCGGAAAGGCGGTCTCCATAACCGCAGTAAGAGAGGATGTCAGCGTGGAGATTCCGCCGCAGACATCGAAAAAACCGGAATAAGACTATTCTTGGATTCAAATTTCCTCAGGCTGGTACAACCGTTTCATCTTCCTTGTGACGTAGATTGACACGCACAGATGGCACAGTCCCGTCACTCCCCAGGATATCGGGTATGAGAGATAGACCATGGGAAGGGTCTGGTTCGCCCTGACCGCTGTTGCAATCCATACTATTCTCAGTACGCATGAACCCATGAGGGTGATCACAGTAGAGAGAATCGGCCTGTTCAGACCCCGCACTATTCCGGAACCGGTGTCCATCGCAGCCAGGGTGAAGTAGAGGAACAGCATGTAGAAAAGGCGGGTGGTTGCCGCCTCGACCGCCATTGGGGCGCTGACGTAGATCCTAGCAAGCGGAACCCTGAAGAGCAGGATCAGCAGGGAAATTGACTCGGCGATGAGGAACGACACGAAGTAGCAGTCCCTGATTACCTTGCGGATGCGCTTGACCATGTGCGCCCCGTAGTGCTGGCTTGTGAATGTCACGGCTGCCTGACAGACGGAGTTCGTGGAGACATACGCAAAGCTCTCGATGCTGGCTCCGGCGGCGTTTCCGTCGATTATGTCCGATCCTCCGGGACACAGCCTGTTGTTGATGGCGATTATGTTGCTCTGGATGAGCATGTTGGAAAGCGAGAAGAGCACTCCCTGTATTCCTGCCGGAAGTCCGTTGTAGATAATTCCCTTCAGTGAATACTTCTCCAGCCTGATCCTTCTGAATTGGAGCCGGCACCAGCCCTCGTCGTTGTGGAGGATCCATCCCAACACCACCATGGAAGCGAAATTCGCAATCGCCGTGGCCAGCGCGACGCCATCTACCGACATGTGGAAGGCCAGGACGAACAATAGGTTCAGCCCCACGTTGAGCAGTCCTGTAAGCGTCAGCACCACAAGCGGGGTCTTTGTGTCGCCCTTTGCCCGGAAGACCGCAATGAGGAAGTTGGTCATCGCTATGAAGGGCACGCCCATGAAATAGATGCGTGTATAGAGGTCGGCGAGCTCCAGTATGTGGCCCTTGTCGCCGAGGAGCATCAGCATCCTTCGGCTCATCAGAAGGCCCAGGACCATTGTGAACAGTCCGGAGACCAGACCCACAAGCATTGATGTATGTACGGCGTTGGAGGTTTTCCTCTCGTTGCGCTCGCCTATGGCCCTTGCGACCATGACGCTGGATCCGACCGCAAAGCCCAAGAAAAGGTTGATCACAGCATTGATCATGGCTGTGGTGGTTCCGATTGCTCCTATGGCTCCGTCCACGTGTGAAAGACCGACAACAATCATGTCCGCAGCGTTGTAGAGGTTCTGCAGGAGGTTTGTCATCACAAGCGGCAGCACAAAGGCGAATATCTTGCCCAGAAGCGGACCGTGGAGCAGGTCGGTATCTTTCATTCTCATTACTAAGTTCTCGTTCCGTGTGTTATAATATTGCTAAAATCCTGCAGTGGATATACATTTTAACGCACTGCACTTGAACAATTCAGAGAAATCAAAGGGGTTGAGACATGAAATCCATCAGAGACATATACAAGATCGGAAAGGGGCCGTCCAGCTCGCATACAATGGGGCCGGGGTTTGCCGCCGCCATCTTCAAGGAGAACCATCCCGATGCCGATTCCTACAAGGTCATCCTATACGGCAGCCTTGCTAAGACAGGCGTGGGCCATGGAACCGACAGGGTTCTGGTGGATACCTTCAGCCCCAAGCAGGTTGAGGTTGTCATCTGCAAGGAAGACCCCGAGGACATCAAGCACCCCAACACTCTGGACCTCATTGCAATCCGCGACGGAGAAGAGGTTTCCAAGCAGCGTTACATCAGCATCGGAGGCGGCGACATAATCCTCGACGGCCACAAGGCCCATGTCAGAAAGGAGGAGGATGTCTACCTCGAGAACTCTTTCGCCGAGATCAAGCAGTTCTGCGCCTTCCGCTACGTGGACCTCGCCGAGTACATCGAGCTGAGCGAAGGAAAGGAGATCTGGGACTTCCTCGCCGAAGTCTGGAAGGCCATGGAGAACGAGGTGGAGGAGGGTCTTTCCAAGACCGGCGAGCTTCCCGGACCACTCCATGTGAACAGAAAGGCGAAGTTCCTCTATGAGCAGGTTCCGCAGAACAAACATGCTGAGCTCGTAGAATCACAGCTTGTCTGTTCCTATGCCTATGCATGCAGCGAGCAGAATGCTGACAACGGCACAGTTGTCACAGCACCTACCTGCGGATCCTGCGGAGTTCTTCCGGCGGTCCTCTACTATCTTAAGAAGAAGAGAAAACTCTCGGAGGACAAGATTGTCCGCGCTCTGGGAATCGCAGGTCTGTTCGGCGAGCTTGCAAAGCGCAATGCCTCCGTTTCCGGCGCCGAATGCGGATGCCAGGCTGAGATCGGAGTCGCATGCTCCATGGCAGCAGCCGCCGCAGGCTATGCGTTCGGCTACAACACAGACCAGATCGAGTATGCCGCCGAAGTCGCACTTGAACACCACCTCGGCCTTACCTGCGACCCGATCTGCGGACTTGTCCAGATTCCCTGCATCGAGAGGAACGCCGTTGCCGCAATGAGAGCCATCAATGCCGCGAACATCGCTTACTTCCTGACCGGAACCAGAAACATCAGCTACGACATGGTTCTCAAAAGCATGTACTACACCGGCCTGGACATGAACCAGCGCTACCGCGAGACATCCGAAGGCGGTCTTGCAAAGGCATATTCCAGAAGAGGTTAGGATCAATTTCGGCTCAACAATGTGATTTTCTCGTGAATTTTCGACATTTGTTGATTTTGACAATTGTAATTAACTTGTCAAATTCTTCTGTATACAATATAGTTTGGCGTATTAAGGTGGAATTATGGCAGATAAACGCAAACACAATCCGATCCCATGGGATTTTCTTGATGAATTCAGAGGAGAAGGCAAGCTTTTCAATGCAGAATGGCCCACTCTGAAGGAACTCTTCGATATCACAACAACCAGATATCCTGACAACAAGGCTTTCGAGGCTTTTGCTCCCAAGCACGTTGTCTATACTTATTCACAGGCCAGGGAAATCATCCGCAAAGTCGCCAACAAGCTCTATGAACTGGGCGTCAGACACGGAGACAAGGTAGGACTTACCGGAAAGAACAGCCCCGAATGGGCATTGGCCTATTTTGCAATCGCATATGCCGGCGCCATCATCGTCCCGGTCGACTACTCCCTTTCCGAGGAAGTCATCACGAACCTGATGGGCTTTGCAGATACAAAGGTCCTTTTCGCTGACAGCGAGAAGATCGACAAGATCAAGCTGGACATCACCAAGATCGCTCTTGAGGGCGATGGAGACAACAGCATCTACAAGATGCAGAGCTCCGAGCAGCATCCGATCCAGTATTCAACAAGCAAGGAACTCGCCGCTATCATGTTCACCAGCGGAACAACCGGAACTCCCAAGGGCGTCATGCTCTCACACGAGAACTATGTCTCCGACTGCTATCAGGCACAGGGCAACATGAACATCTACAACGACGATGTCTTCTACGCTCTTCTTCCGATCCATCATGCATACACAATGCTTGCGGTCTTCATCGAGTCCGTCTCCGTCGGTGCCAACTGCGTCTTCGGAAAGAAGCTTGTCGTCAAGCAGATTTTCAAAGACCTCAAGGAAGGCAACGTCACCATGTTCCTCGGCGTTCCGATGCTGTTCAACAAGGTCATCGCCGGAATCATGAAGGGCTTGAAGGAGAAGGGACCGATTGTCTACGGTCTCATACGCGGCCTGATGGGCATCAGTGGTTTCCTGAAGAAGCACTTCAACTGGAAGGGCGGAAAGAAGATGTTCAAGTTCATCCTCGAGAAGGTCTCGCTGGACAAGATCAGAATCTGCATCAGCGGCGGCGGCCCGCTTCCGGCATCAACCTTCAAGCTTTACAACCAGCTGGGAATTGACTTCGTCCAGGGTTACGGCCTTACCGAGACCAGCCCGATCATCAACCTCAACCCTGTGTTCGACTACATCGAGACCAGCGTCGGAAAAGTCATCCCCGGTGCCGAAGAGAAGATCGTCGATCCGGATTCAGAGGGCAACGGCCTGATCTATATCAAGGGTTCCATGGTCATGCAGGGTTATTACAAGAACCCCGAAGCCACTGCCGAGATTCTTTCTGAGGACGGCTGGCTCAACACAGGCGACATCGGTCATCTGGACAGCAGGAACTACCTGTATCTCACAGGACGCCAGAAGAACATCATCGTTACCGAGGGCGGCAAGAACGTCTTCCCCGAGGAGATCGAAGACAGCTTCCAGCTTTATGACGACATCGACCAGATTTGTGTCCGCGGCTATGTCGCTGATGCAGCCAAGAAGGCCGAGGGCATCATGGCAATCGTCCATCCTTCCGATGCATGTGCTGACAAGTTCAAGAACGACATGCCGGGCCTGCTGGACCACATCGGTGCCATAATCACCGAAGTCAACGCAAGTCTGCCCAGTTACAAGAAGATCCGCAAACTCGCAATCTCCAAGGAGAAGTTCCCGCTTTCATCCTCATCCAAGATCCAGCGCTTCAAGATCGGCGAGATTGATGAGAGTCTGACGAAGATGATTTAAGTTTTCGTTT
>CADBOI010000011.1 GCA_902796335.1 uncultured Spirochaetales bacterium | reverse complement strand
TTCTGTTTGACCAAAAGGGTCGTTAATTCAGATTTCTTTCAAGAACCTTTGCAATCTTGTCAGCTGCCTCATCGATCAGGTCCTTTGTGATGTTGGCCATCAGGCTTGTTCTGATCAGACACTCGTTCTCGGGTGTTGCAGGTGGCAGAACTGCGTTTACGAAGACGCCGTCGTCATAAAGCTCGCGGACAATCTTCAGAGTGGTGTTGCCATCAGATGTGTAGATGGGGACGACAGGGGTCTTGGTCTTCTTGTACTTGACTCCGCGCTTCTCGAGAGCCGACTGGAGATACTCGGAAATCTCTGTGAGCTTGTCCTTGATCTCCGGATGTGCGACAAGGTACTCGAGGGCTGCAAGGGCAGAGGCCGTGTTGGCCGGTGTAAGGCTTGCCGAGAACATGAACGGACGGGACATGTGGCGCATGTAGTCGATAACGATGTCCTTTGCAGCGGCAAATCCGCCGAGGCTTGCGAACGACTTGCTGAATGTACCCATGATGATGTCGACCTCGTCTTCCAGACCGAAGTAGGATGCTGTTCCTCTTCCGCCTTCGCCGATGGTTCCGATTCCGTGTGAATCGTCGACCATGACGCGTGCCTTGTACTTCTTTGCAAGATCCACGATTTCAGGAAGTTTTGCGATGTCTCCGCTCATGCTGAATACACCGTCGGTTACGATCAGTTTCGGTGCATCCGGGCCGAGCTTCTTCAGGACACGCTCCAGGGAGTCCATGTCGTTGTGGAAGTATCTGTGCATCACGGCATAGGAGAGCTTGGCACCGTCGTAGATGCTGGCGTGGTTCTCTCTGTCGCAGATGATGTAGTCGCCCTTGGTGCAGATCGAGCTGAGGATTCCCAGATTGCTCTGGAAACCTGTGGAGAAGGTCATTGTGGCGTCCTTGTGCAGGAATTCGGCAAGCTCCTTCTCGAGTCTGAGGTGCAGGTCCAGTGTTCCGTTGAGGAATCTTGATCCGGAACAGCCTGTTCCGTATTTCTGGAGGGCTGCTATGCCCGCGTCGATGACTTCCTGGTTTGATGTGAGTCCCAGATAGTTGTTGGAACCCAGCATGATGATGCGCTTGCCCTCCATGATGACCTCTGGGGCCTGGCGGGATTCAAGGCAGTGGAAGTAGGGGTAGATTCCCAGCTCCCTCACTTCGAGGGAACGGTGATAATTGCTGGTGGTATCGTTAAACTTATCAAATAAATCCATATTAAACTCTCGGTGAGAGTATTACGTAATACGGGCGTCTTAGTCAATACGCTATTATATATAGATAGCGTAAGGACATCTTGTCGCGATTTGTTTGCTGTTTTTAGTAATTTTCAGCCCAGATGTCCAGAATCATCTTGCCGCCGGTGAAAATCACGGCAATCAGGAGGGTGGCAAGCAGAACTGCGACTGTGATTCTGAGCCAAAGCGGTATTCTGTGTCCCATAGTATCCTCCCGAGTCCGATTCTAGTGTATGGGCGGTTGCTAATCAACAGATGCAGACAAGGCGCAGGCAGGGCCTCATATTGGCCGGCAACCAAAGCCTTGCTTATTAAAATTCAGAACTCGATATGTCGGAATTGTACAAATTCTTGCTTTCTCGGAAAAACATGTCATATAATTGCTGACATGAGAGTTGGCTTTGTCCTTCCAGACATCTCAACCGGTTCCGCAGTGTCTCTCTGGCCTTCTGTCGCCTCCATGGTGGCAGACAACGGAGACGACTGCCTGATCATATTCGAGGGTGGAAGACTGATGGGCTCAAATCCTCTGGAGAGGATGAAGAACGCGATCTACAGGCTGGTCAATCCCGACAACCTGGACAGCTCGATCATCTGGAGCTCCGCCCTGACCGGAAACATCGGTTCGGAGGAGGTTCTGGAGAATTTCCCCGACATGCTCTCCCGTCCCATGGTGACTATCGACGGCAAGACACGCCGGCACCCGGAGATTCCCGATGTAAGGTTCAACTCATACGAGGGCTCGTGCTTCCTGGTCAGCCACTGCATCGAGGTCCACGGCGCGAGGAAGATCGCATACATCAGGGGTCCCGAGACCCACAACTCCGCCCAGGAGAGGTTCCACGCATATGTCGAGCAGCTTAAGGCCCATGGTTTGGAGTGCGACATGAACCTGGTATCGGACCCGACAGTCTGGACACAGGGCGATGTGGCCATGAGGCAGTTGCTGGACGAGCGCCATCTTGTTCCGGGGAAAGACTTCGACACACTTGTCTGTGCCAGCGACCTGATGCTGTACGGAGCATCGCAGGAACTGAATCTGCACGGATATTCGATAGGAACGGACATAAACGCCTGCGGTTTTAATGACTCGCTGGAGGCGAAGCTCCTGGACCTGCCGGTAACTACGGTCCGGATTCCGTATGCAGGATTGGGAGTGAATGCGGTCAAGGCGTTGAGAGGGGTTGTGAGCGGAGCTGCCACAAGCGACATTGAGCTTCCGATGACCCATGTGCTCAGGCGAAGCTGCGGCTGCCAC
>CADBOI010000010.1 GCA_902796335.1 uncultured Spirochaetales bacterium | reverse complement strand
TGTTTCCCATCCTTCCTCATTGTCATGAGCCTTGGAGGAAACCCCAGGTTCTTCACATTGGAAGCCGAGATCTACAAGAGGACATACACCGATGTGAATCCGGCTTCGTCAGCCGCCCTTTCGATCTTCTCGTTTGTCGTCATGACCATTCTGCTTGTCATCACAGGAAACGGTAACAGGGAAAGGCGTGCACACAGAAAGAAGTTCCATCCCGGGAATGTAAAGGGAAAGAGCAAGGCCGCGGCCATTGTCCTTTCCATCATCATAATCCTTTTCATGGCACCGCCCATGCTGTCCATCCTCTACAGGGCGTTCTTCAACAAGGACGGGGTCTTCACTCTCAAGGCATGGACTGATATCCTCAGGGGTTCCAACTCAGGAGCAGGCACCAGCATATCGGCCGTGGTCAACAGTCTGCTTGTCGCAGCGGCGGCCTCATACACCGCCGCAAGGATGGCATGTGTCGTGGCCATGGGTTCGGCAAGGGGGAAAAGCCCTCTGATTCCCCTTCTCACTTCCCTGCCCATGGCAGTGGGATCCGTATCCCTGGGTCTCGGTTTCTCCTTCCTTGCAGCCCGCATTCCTTTCAGAAACACCGTGCTTTCCTTCGTCCTTGTCTTCCTCGCCCATCTTGTGGTGGTCATGCCGTTCACTGTCAGGACCATCCTTCCCGGCGCAAGAAGAATCCCGCAGAGCCTCAGTCTGGCGGCAAGGACCATGGGAGCTTCAGACAAGGAAGTCTACAGAAAGGTTGAGTATCCCCTCCTGAAACCGTACAGAAGACGTGCCATGGCGTTCGCCTTTGCCCTGTCCCTTGGGGAAGTGAACGCGACTCTGACCCTGGGAGAGGGAAAGGTCACTACAATTCCGGTTCTCATCTACAAGATGATCAACCAGTACAACTACCAGGGGGCTTCGGCCCTCGCCGTCATACTCATGGCAGTTGCCGTTACGGTGTTCGCCGTGGGAGAATCAAAAGGAGATGGCAATGGCATATCTTGAATGCAGGGACATAAAGCGAATATTCCCGGGAAAGTTCACACTCGATCTTTCGTTCAGCATGGACAAGGGCGAGCTGATGTGCGTCATAGGTCCATCGGGAAGCGGCAAGTCCACCCTTCTTTCTCTGCTTTGCGGAGTGGACGACCCCGACGAGGGAAGGATTGTCATCGACGGAACCGACATAACGGACCTGAGCATCCAGAAGCGCAGGATTGGAATGGTGTTCCAGGACTTCTCCCTTTTTCCCTCGATGGACGTTGCGGCGAACATTCAGTACGGGATGCGCGGACTGGAGAAACCGGAAAAGGAAAGACGTACAACCGATCTTCTGCAGCTTGTAGGTCTTGACGGTTATGAGAACCGCCGCGTGCATGAGCTAAGCGGTGGCGAGGCCCAGAGGATTGCCCTGGCCAGAGCCATTGCATCGGAACCTAGAATCCTTCTTCTGGACGAACCGCTTTCCGCACTTGACGCCCCTCTGAGGAAGCACCTGAGGACGGTAATCCGCCAGATACAGAAGAACACCGGAATCACCATGATCTATGTCACCCACGACCGGGAGGAAGCCTTTGCCATAGCAGACAGGGTCATGGTCATGCGTGGAGGAAGGATCGGTGCCATAGGCACTCCCCAGGATATCTACAACAATCCCAACAGCCTGTTCGTCGCACGGTTCACAGGAGAAGGTTCTGCAATTCCGATGACCTATATTTCAAGAGGCATTAAAGATAGTATGGTATTCATACGTCCTGAAGCTATTGAAATCAACAAGACAAATCCGTCTGAGGATGATGTCGTCCTCAAGGATGCCGTTGTGCAGAATTCCGAGTTCACAGGCTCCGAATACTTTGTAAGGCTGAAGTACAAAGATGTTTATATTTCGGCATACTCATCCGTCAGGCCGGATTCGGAAAAGGTTGACCTTTACATCAGACGTGACAGAATCACGGACACCATTGCGGAGTGAATCTACCCAAGACAAAACTTTTGATATAGACTCTTCTGTATGAGAACCGACATGCTTATGATTCTGGACATAATCGGAGTCATCTCATTCACCATTTCCGGAGCACTTGTCGCCGTCCGGAAGAAGATGGACTATCTGGGAGTCTGCATCCTGGGCATTGTGACCGCAGTGGGCGGAGGAGCGACAAGGGACATAATCATCGGAAGCAATCCTCCCGTGATGTTCAGAGATCCCCTTTACGTCTCCATTGCATTTGCCGTGGCGAACATCGTGTTCTTCTTCCTGTACTTCCACCTCAACGGAAGGTCGAAGCCTCTGGTCAACCACATCTTCGAGAAATACCTGTTCTGGTTCGACACAGTGGGCCTTGCCTCCTTCACTGCAAACGGCGTGATGGTGGGAAAGACAATGACAGACGGAGGGATCTTCCTCTGCGCCTTTCTGGGAGTCCTGACGGGAGTCGGAGGGGGAATCCTCAGGGACCTTCTGGCGAACGAAGTGCCTGCCATATTCGTAAAGCATGTCTATGCCATGGCATCGATTGTCGGGGCCATAACAATATGTCTGCTGTGGAATGCATCAACAATCCTTGCGGTTACGGTCGGAATAGTCCTGGTTGTTCTTATCAGGTTCTTTGCAATGCACTACAAATGGAACCTTCCGCACATCAGAAGCAGCAGACGTTAGACCATCTTCTCCGGGTGGAAGACCTTGTCGAACTCCTCCGGGGAGAGAAATCCCAAAGCAACACATGACTCCTTGAGCGATATGCCTTCGGCGTACGCCTTCTTCGCGACCTTGGCGGCGTTCTCATAACCGATGTAGGGATTGAGGGCGGTGACCAGCATCAGTGAGTTGTGAAGGTTGCCCTCCATCTTCTCCCTGTTTGCCTTGATTCCGCTTGCACAGTGCCCGTTGAAGCTCAGGATGGCCTCGCTCAGAAGCCTTGCCGACTGGAGGAAGTTGTAGATGCACACCGGCATGAAGACGTTCAGCTCAAAATTTCCCTGGCTTGCCGCCATGGATACGGCAACATCGTTTCCCATGACCTGGACAGCGACCATCGTGACAGCCTCGCACTGTGTGGGATTGACCTTGCCCGGCATGATGGAGGACCCCGGCTCGTTCTCGGGAATGGAGATCTCCCCCAGTCCCAGCCTGGGGCCGCTGGCCAGCCAGCGCACATCGTTAGCAATCTTCATCATGTCGCATGCAAGGGCCTTGATCGCACCGTGGGCGAAAACGAGCTCGTCCTTTGAAGTGAGGGCATGGAACTTGTTGGGAGCGGACACGAAGTCCTTTCCCGTGAGCCTGGAGACCTCCTTTGCCACTGCATCACCGAAAAACTTCGGAGCATTCAGACCGGTTCCTACGGCAGTGCCTCCCAAGGCAAGCTCGTGAAGCGGCCTGACGGCGGCCTTCAGAAGCTCCACATCCCGTTCAAGACTGGACCTCCAGCCCGAAATCTCCTGACTGAAGGTTATGGGAGTCGCATCCTGCAGATGGGTCCTTCCGCTTTTGACGACTCCCCTGTTCTCCTCCTCAAGACGGAGGAAAGTCTTGATCAGGACCTGTGCTGCGGGAATCAGTCTGTCTTCGACGGCAGTTGATGCGGCGATGTGCATTGCCGTTGGGAACGTGTCGTTGGAAGACTGGCTCATGTTCACATCATCGTTGGGATGCAGAAGCTTTGAGCCGGCAATCTGGTTTCCCCTGTTTGCAATCACCTCGTTTGCGTTCATGTTGCTCTGCGTACCGCTTCCGGTCTGCCAGACAACAAGCGGGAAATGGTCCAGAAGACTGAGGGATATCACCTCATCGCAGGCCTTTGAGATGGCATCGAGCTTTTCCTGTGTCATGCGCTGGGGAACAAGCTCCCTGTTGGCCATGGCCGCGGCTTTTTTCAGGATTCCGAAAGAGCGGACAATCTCCGAGGGCATGGTCTCTATGCCGCGCCCTATGTCGAAGTTCTGGAGGCTTCTCTGTGTCTGAGCTCCCCAGAGCCTGTCGGAGGGAACCTTAATCTCTCCCATGGAATCATGCTCGATTCTGTAATCCATAAATCCTTCCCTCAATTGCCGAACTGCAGGTCGATCGACTTGGACACCGGCGTGAAACCTTCGCCGAGAACCTCATAAGCGTTCTGTATTATCATGAAGACCTTGTCGTCTATCTTCTTAACGTGCGAGATCAGACCTGGAAGCTCCTGGTTCGAGATGACGGCCATGAGAACGGGCCTGTCGTTTCCGGTGTACATTCCCTTTCCTTCCAGCAGTGTCGCACCGTGATTGAGCTCCTTCATCAGGTATTCGGAAATCTGCTCGTTCTTCTCGGAAATGAACATCACCACCTTTGTGGTGTTCGATCCGAGCATGGCAACCTTGTCGATTGAGATTCCGCAGATGTAGACGGTTATGACCGCAAGAAGGGCCCTTTCAACTCCGAAGAAAATGATGGAGACCGCTATGATGATGGCGTCAACCAGAATCAGGGCGCTTCCAAGGGACATCGGTGTGTATCTGTTGAGAATCTGGGCAACGATGTCCGTTCCGCCGGTATTCGATCCACCCCTCATCACTAAACCGGTTCCCACACCCATGGCCAGTCCGCCGAAGATGGAGCTGAGAAGGACATTCACGGACTGCGAGTAGTCCAGGATTCCCTCGCCTTTGGAGAGGTCCATGAGAAGGGTCGTGAAAAGCGAGAGCAGAACCGTCCCCACAAGGGCCCTGAAGCCATACATCTTTCCGAAGACCTTCATTCCTATCAGGAACAGAGGCAGGGAAAGCCCGAAGATCACATATCCGGAGTTCCACCCCAGAGTATGATAGACCATGGTTGCGATACCGCTGACTCCCCCGGACGCGATTTTTGCGGGAGTGGTGAAAAAAACGATTCCGGCAGAACATAACAGAGAGCCGAATATGATGTACAGATAGTCGATAATCTTTCTAGCCATTCCCCAATTACATTACATCAGGAAAGGAAATAATTCTAGTCAGTTCATGTGCAGGATGTCTCTGACCATATCATCGGAGAGGTCTTTTCCGTAGAACAGCGAGTAGAATTCCTTTGTCTTCTCGACAATGTCTATCTCCAGCTCCGGATAGAATATGGCACCGAGGTAGTACAGACCTATTATCCTGTTCGTGCCGGTGGGATTGTCGATGAACCAATGGGGGACGGACGGTACAAGATAGACCTTGTTGTTCCGGACCGCCCTGAGGTTTGCCCAGAGATCGGATGTGGTGATGGTCCTGTATCCTTCCTCCGTGTAGGCGAAGATGTATGACGGGTCAAGCTGATATAGAGTCTCAAGGGAGACGTTTCCGTTGGACTGGACGAGCTTGGATGTCGTCACCACTTCCGCACCTGCCTTCTCCGCACACTGTGCATGGTTTTTTCCTGCAATGACGGCGTTCAGGCCATCGTTGGAGGATGTTATGTATACTCTGGGCATCTTGTTCGACGGATGTCCGCAGACCTGAGCGACAACGTCGTCGTAGTATGAGGCAAGCTTTTCCGCCCTATCCCCAACACCCAGAAGCTTTCCAAGCTTCCTGAAGACATCGGGATAGTTGTCCATGTTTGCCTCGATGAAGATGACGGGAACACCCACGTCGGAGCTGACCTTATCAAGCTCCTTCGCCATGTCCTCGGCAGAGCCCTTGATGTCACCTACATCGATGACCACCTCGGGATTGCTGAGAATCAGGGCCTCCCTGTTGAGGTTCGCCTTCTTTCCGTACAGTGTTCCCAGAACCGGGATATCGTGGGTGTACTCAGGATAGATCTCAAGCTCCTTTCCCGTGAGTTTGTCGGCTATTCCGACAAGCTTTTCCGGAGCGACCTGGAACACAAGCACCTGGGCGTTGGATCCCGACGGTGCGATTCTTGTGATGTCGGCAGGAAGAACGACTTCCCTTCCCAGATCATCCACAAATATCTGTGTCTTCATCTCCTGTTTCCCTATGGATTCCTCAGCAGCCTGAGCGAAGGCAAGACCCGCGGCCAGAAGCACTGCAAGAGCTATCAGCAGAAACCTTTTCATCCTTATCTCCTCCTTTTATCGACTGCGAACACAGTCAGGTTCTTTCTGTTTCTGAATACGAACGGATATCCGTCGTCACCGGATTCCTCTACGAACTCCATGTACCTTTGTGCATGTTTTCCAAGATACGTGAAATCGACGAACTCCTTTGCCTCTTCCTTTGATTCCAGAGGCTGGTCGAAATCCAAAGTCAGTGCCGTTTCCGTGAATGGCAGCCCGGTTTCCCTGATCAGGTTTCTTACAAAATCCGTCCTGTCCTCGCGTGTGTCCGTACCGTGGGCGTTGTGTCTTGAGATAATGTAGACCAGGCGGACCCCGGCATGGGAAAGAAGGCCCTCGAGTTCTTTGGCATCATCAATATGACCGTAGTTGATGCACAGAAGGGCATCGGCAGACAGTTGTGTGTCCTTTGCATCGGAGCATCGGTAGATATCAAGACCTGTCCTCTGTCTTGCATTGCTGATCACACAGGGGTCGCTGTCTATCGCACAGACCTCGAACCCCCGCCTTGAGAGAATCTCGGCTTCATAACCCAGCCCGCAGCCGAACTCAAGGACGTTCCTGCATGAAGAAAGCAAAGGGAAGATGCTGTCTGTCAGCTTCTCATGGTAATCGGAACGGGAGCTGGCACGGTTGAACCACTCGATGCTTTTTTCCGTCCACCAGTTCAGTCGGGAATGCACACTATGCCTCCCCTTTCCGTTCTGACAACCTCTATCGACCTTCCGTAGACTTTGGAAAGGATGTCGGTGCCTATCAGCTCCACAGCGGATCCGTCGAACGAGATATGTCCTTCGGACATGATGACAATGCGGCTTGAGTGTCCCAAAGCCAGGTCCGGATTATGGGTTGAATAGATGCAGCTGTAGCCCTTCTTCACAAGGTCTCCGATCCTTTCAAGCACCATGAGCTGGTTGGAATAGTCCAGAAAGGATGTTGGCTCATCAAGAATCAGAAGCCTTGCATCCTGCATCAGTGCACGGGCAATCAGAACCAGTTGCCTCTCCCCTCCGGAAATGGTGTCCATGTTGCGGTCTGCTATCTGATGGAGGTTGAGAAGGTCGATTATCTGCTCCACCCTCTGCTCCTCCTTCCTGCCCGGTGACTGGAACATGGAAAGCCTGTTGGAGGCTCCCATCAGGATAGATGTCCTGACCGAATAGGGAAAGGCGGACCTTGTTATCTGCGGGATGTAGGCCATGTAACCTGCACGGTCCTTGAGTTTCAGGTCCTTCACGGGAACGGAATCAATGCTGATGGTTCCCTGGGTGCATTTGAGGAAAGACGGAATCAGCCTCAAAAGAGTTGTCTTTCCGGCTCCGTTCTTTCCCAGAAGCGCCACCATGTCCCCGTCCGAGATCTTCAGGTCCAGACTGTCAAGAACCCTGTGGTCTCCGTAGCTGAAGGAAAGGTCTCTGACTTCAAGAATCATAGCGGACCTCCCTGAAAAGAAGATACAGGAAGAACGGAGCCCCGATGAAAGCAGTGAGGATTCCGATCGGAATCTCTATGGTAGAGGCCGCTCTGGAGACACAGTCCACAACAGTCAGGAACGATGCTCCGAAGAAAACAGACGACGGGAACGAATAGCGTGCATCGTTGGAGACAAGCATCCTGGAGATGTGCGGGATTATAAGACCGACCCATCCTATGTTTCCGGCCACCGCCACGCTGCTTGCCGTGATGACCGTTGCGCATACGATTGCAACGGCCCTCACAAGACGGGTGTTCACGCCTATGGACCTGGCCTCGTCCTCAGAAAGGGACAGCAGGTTGATCTTCCAGGAGAGAACCAGAAGCACGGCAATGGAAACCAGAACGGGAACCGCCACCAAAGCCAGGTCTCCGGAACCGACTCCGGAAAGGGATCCCATCAGAAAATAAGTTATTGCGGGAAGAACATTGTTGGGATCGGCAATCAGCTTCACAAAGCTGGTAGCCGCGGAGAATATTGAAGAAACAACCATTCCCACAAGGATCAGAGAAAGGGTCTGCTCCCTTCTTGTCCTTGAAGCGATGGTATAAATCAGAAACAAAGCGACAATTCCTGCGGCAAAAGCGGTGATGCTGACCATCAATGCGGACAAACCCAGCAGAAGGGCAAGGGATGCTCCGAATGATGCGGCGGAGCTTGTTCCAAGCACATCCGGCGAGACAAGCGGATTTCTGAATATCATCTGGAAAGTCTGGCCGCTTATGGCAAGGCCGGCTCCGAGAAGCATCGATGCTGCTATCCTGGGAAGCCTGATGTTGAGCACAACGGCCATGGCGTTTTTGTCCATGCCATAGTATCTGCCGCTGATTCCCTGAAGCAGAACCTTCACAATCCCCAGGGGACCGATATAGTACCTGCCTATTCCAAGAGAGACAATGGCGACAACAACCGTGACAAGGCCAAGGACTACGACCCTGGACCTGGCTTTAGCATTCATCCGACAAACCATCCGAACATAGATATTGATTTGTTTTCGAAAACAACTCGGTGCCATTATAGCTTGAAAGTTCTAATGGCTCAAGAACAATATTGAATTATTTCTTCCGGATGTTCTTCAGGGTCTTCAGAGGCCTTTCCCTGAGGATGGACTGAATTTCCATGTAGGTGGGGTTCTTGCCCTCTGCCATGAGCTTCTTCCTCAGATTCTTGAACATATACATCATGGTGTCGGCACGGTCAATCGCATCATGGATGCTTTCCGTCTTCGGATCGAAGATCGCATAACCTGTGGAGACGAACGGCAGGCGGTCCATCTCCTCCCTCTTCTCGGCCATCTTCTGGTGCAGAAGCTCCAGCAGGAGCTCCGGGTCCGAGACGCTGGACTGGATCACGACACAGAACTCGTCTCCACCGGTTCTGAAGCATCTTCCGTGTCTTCCCAGACAAGTCCGGATCAGGGAACCGACCTCGACAAGGACCTTGTCTCCGAACGAATGGCCGTATGTGTCGTTGCACTGCTTGAAGAAATCCACATCGATGTTGATGATCAGGGCCTCGTTGTCGACATTGTCGATCAGGCTGTCGTAGCTGTGCCTGTTGAGAAGCTTTGTGAGACTGTCCGAACTTCTTATGACATCCTCATTGACAATGTACAGGAGGATGGCGTCAATGGTGATCGTCAGGTAGTTGACCCAGACGGTCCTGTCGATCATGTGCATGGAAAGTCCCACCACAAGGTAGACCAGAATGAAGGCAAGAAGCTTGGTGCTCCTGCTCTGATAGACCTTTACAAGATTCACCGTGCTGATGATCAGGAATATTATCCCTATGATGAACGACAGGTTGTACGCCATGTACAGGTTCCCGTGGTGATACACGTTGGACGAGTCCACATAGAACACAAGGCCGGAGAAACAGGAGTAGATGACAAGAACCGTGTTGATTGAGACCACGGCCACCATGGGAGCCAGCATCTTCCTGTCCAAGGCAAGGGCCATCATGATTGCAAGAGGGATCGAGGGAGCCAGAATCAGCTCCATGGCTTTGACAACGGTATGGAGGGCTATCGAACTGTTCACCGTCTCAAGCATCATTGCGCCCCACTCGAGGATCGCACCCAGGGAGATCATCGCGTAGGCAATGACGAAACGTATCTTCTTTCTCCTCGGCATGGAGTAGTTCGCGTAGACTACGAAACTCATCACGATCATACCGAGAACAGTGAGAATCGTCACACCGGTGTAGAAATTCGACATCAGTACCCTCTCCCTAAGCTATATCGGTTCAATTCTGCATCTTTTTGCCCCGTCGTTGCAACAACTTTTCACTCACCGGGGTCGCTTCGCAGAACCTTTCCTATGTTCCACAGATGGGCGGCATTCTTTGCCGATGTGATTCTCTCGCCCGGATTCCTGTACGGAATCTCGGCCGTGTGGCATCCGCAGTCCATGCACATGACATAGAAACACCACGAGCCTTCCTCCTCGAGGACACCCGGACCGTTACACAGTGGACAGTCCTGAAGTTCCACTTCCTTCAAGATCTCTTTCATAGACACCTCTCGGTTTTCAACGTGTTGTCTTCGGACTTGGCTTTGAAGTGTTCCCTCACAATGCGGCGAATCCGAGCTCCAAATCGGCGATTATGTCATCAATGTGCTCTGTTCCGATAGACAGTCTGATTGTATTCTGATGGATGTTCTGTTCGTCAAGTTCTTTTTCTGTAAGCTGCGCATGGGTTGTGGTTGCCGGATGGATTACCAGAGACTTCACGTCGGCAACGTTAGCCAGAAGCGAGAAAACCCGAAGGTTGTCTATGAATCTGTGGGCTTCCTTCTGACCGCCCTTGATGTCGAATGTGAAGATCGAGGCTCCTCCGTTGGGAAAGTACTTCTCATACAGGTCATGCTGTGGATGGTCAGGAAGGGACGGATGATTGACTTTCTCCACCAGAGGATGCTTTGAAAGATACTCCACCACTTTCTTTGCATTGTACGCATGGCGCTCAAGTCTGAGGGAAAGGGTTTCCACTCCCTGAAGAAGAAGGAAAGCGTTGAACGGTGAGATGGCAGCTCCGGTATCCCTCAGAATGATTGCCCTTATGTAAGTCACGAACGCTGCGGGACCTGCCGCATCGGAGAACGACACACCGTGATAGCTGGGATTCGGATCTGCAATCTGGGGGAACCTGCCGCTTTTCTTCCAGTCGAACTTCCCGGAATCCACGACTATGCCTCCCAGAGTCGTTCCGTGTCCGCCCAGGAACTTTGTGGCCGAGTGGACTACTATGTCAGCTCCGTGTTCTATCGGTCTGATCAGGAACGGGGTCCCGAATGTATTATCTATCACAAGGGGAATCCCGTTCGCATGGGCAATCTCTGCAAGAGCATCGATATCGGGAATGTCACTGTTCGGATTTCCGAGGGTCTCGATGTATATGGCTTTTGTATTGGCCCTGACAGCGGATTTGACTTCTTCCAGATTGTGGATATCTACAAATGTTGTCCGGATTCCGAACTCCGGGAGAGTGTGTCCGAGAAGATTGTAGCTTCCGCCGTAAATGGTCTTCTGCGCAACTATGTGGTCACCCTGTTTTGCAAGTGCCTGAATAGTGTATGTGACTGCCGCGGCTCCCGAAGCCAATGCCAGGGCGGCTGTTCCGCCTTCCAGAGCTGCAACTCTCTTTTCCAGGACATCCTGGGTGGAGTTGGTCAGTCTTCCGTAGATATTGCCGGGCTCCTGAAGTGCGAACCTCGCGGCGGCACTTGCCGAGTTTGGAAACACATACGATGTCGTCTGATAGATGGGGACAGCCCGTGAATCTGTTGCAGGATCAGCCTGCTCCTGTCCGACATGCAGTTGAAGTGTCTCGAATCTGTAATCACTCATTGTAGTACCTCCGCGTTTCAGTTTATTCTATACTAAACCTACCTGTTTACTTGGTTATATCGTAGCACATCATCCTTCCCCTTGTCAATACAGCGGAAATCAAAGATTGGAGATTTCATCGATATCGTAGGTAGTACCCTGATAGACGAAGTTCAGCCAGTTGGAATAGAAGAGGTTCGCATGGGCCTTCCATGTGACCTCCACTCCGAACTCGGGCTTGTCAGCCACGAAATAGTTGAACGGAGGCATAGTGTTTCTCAGAGCCTTGTCCCTCTCGTATTCTTTCATAAGGGTTCCCCTGTCGTACTCCCAGTGTCCGCTGAGGAAGACCTGTCTTCCGTCTTTGCGTGCGATCATGTGGGGACCTGCGAAATAGGATTCGTCCAGAATCTCAAGCTCATCGTTTGCCTTCACCGCATCAATGTCTATCATCGTGTACCGGGAATGTGGAACCAGGAACCTGTCGTCGAATCCTCTTGTGAACGGATTGTCATAGCTTTTGTGAAGAAGCGAATGGGCGAAGATTCCGGACAGTTTGTGCTCCATCATGCTTTTCTGGATGCCGTAATGATGATAGAGACCTGCCTGTGCGCCCCAGCAGATGTGAACTGTAGAGAAGACGTTCTTTTTCGTGTGCTCCATGAAGGACGCAAGGTCATTCCAGTAGTCGACCTTCTCGAACGGAAGCTTCTCCACAGGAGCGCCTGTGATGATCAGGCCGTCGAACTTCTCGTTCCTGACCTCGTCGAAAGGAGCATAGAACTCGCCAAGATGCGGCAGATCCTCGACCTTGCGGTGGTCCGTCTGCATCATGATGAGCTTAAGGTCCACCTGAAGAGGTGTGTTTGCCAGCATACCCATCAGCTGGACCTCGGTGGCCTCAAGCGTGGGCATGAGGTTGAGAATTCCTATCTTCAGGGGTCTGATCTTCTGCTCACGTCCCCTTGTGTTGGACATGACGAACACGCCCTTGCGTCTGAGTTTATCTGAGTAGGGATAGTTTTTCGGCAATAGAATCGGCATAAGACAATGATGTCCAAAAACCGACCGTTTTACAAGATATGGACTACAGGCTCCATTTGAAGTTCACTCTTGCAAGCTCGTTGATGCCGTAGTAGACGGCACCGAACAGGATAACCGCTATATCTGCAGGCTTGGATTCACCGTCAACGAAGTAGAAGCATGTGTATTTTGCCGCATCCTCGCTGATCAGGGACAGAGGAAGTGCGATAGGAACGGAGGTGTCCAGGCCGATTGCGAACTTGTCGTTGAACCTGTACTGAAGGCCGGATGTGATTGAAGCAAATCCCCATATCCTTATCTTGTTTTCGACGAAATAGGACTGGAAAGATCCGCCGAGTCCGAGATTCCATCCGAAATGCTCTCCCTTGATGGCTCTCCAATAGGCGCCGACATGTGCACCGGGGAGGATGAAATCAAGGATGTTGATTTCCTTTTCGGATTCTCCGGACGCTTTTTCGGCAATCGCACCGATGGCTCCGACCGTGGAGTATATCAGAGGAAGTCCGACATCACCCTGGACTCCGAAATTCTCCCAGTCATAGCTTGCGACAAAACTTGTGTTGACAAGACCCTGTGAGAATCCGAGTGAAGTTCCGGAAAAAGCGAAAAGCGAAGATGTGGCGACCGCAACGACCAAAAGAACAATGAACAGCTTCTTCATGATGTCCCTCCCTTAAGAACACAACGGACCGGAAAATCAGCATAACCCACTCCCCAGTCCGTCAATCAGCAAACAATTATACAGCCTGTTTGTTACACCTCGGCATCTGCCGGCTTGTCCGTTGCAGGCTCTGCGGCAGGCAAGGCCGCAGGCTCTGAAGGCATGGTTGAATTGTCCCTGAGCCTTGAACACGAATATGCAAGGCAGAAGATCGCAAGGTAGTAGACAATCACGAAAGCCACATGGAACAGCATGATGTTGCTGAACAGTCTATACAGGCCGAGAAGGATGTCGTAGACCATCAGAAGCATGGAACCAAATGTGACAAGCGGTGGCATCTGGACGCTGCATACAACCATGAGGGATATGAGGCAGGCGAATGCAGATACCGCATACTTGTAGTTTCCGGTGTAGCGTGCATATACCATGATCAAGCCGATGAAAGCAACCGAGACAGCAACCCATGCCAGCCAGTGGTAGGCTGAAGGCCTCTGCCTGATTATGTATGCCACAACCAGGACCAGATGAGCCAGAACGAGGAACGAGACTCCGACCGCCACATTGACGGTGATCAGCTGGTTGGCCACAGCAAGGACCGCGACAGCTACGGCAACGACAATGAAGAACCTGCCTTCCGCATCGTAAAGCTGTCCTGCCTTCTTGCGTCTGGCAAGGCCCCAAAGAGTGAAGAGAATCGAAACTATTCCCATTGCGGCCTTCGTTATCTCCCTCGGGAACGGATTGTGGTACATAAGGAAGAACATCTCCTCCACAAGTCGTCCTACGAACATCAGGAAGAAGGCGATTATCGGAATCATGCTGAAGCGGTTCTTCAGAATGAGCTTGATCACAAGGACAAGAATCAGGATGACGGCAACGAAGATTCCGACAGGAATCAGCACGGTCAGCAGGATGACCTCTCTCCAATCTGTTTCGAAGGATTCCTCGGATGACAATGTCTCAGAAACAAGTCCCGGTGGAAGATATTTGGAAGTGTAACCGAAATCGACTCCGTTGAAGACCTGTTTTTCCACGCATTCCGAAACCTCGCCGGAAACGGAGAACACCTGGATCTTTCCCGCTTCATTGCAGGTGCTGATCTCTATCTCGCTCTCTGCAACTGCACGGGTATCGAAGTCGATTCTGGCCGTTACAAGGCCATCTCCGGGATCGGTGCACTCATACCAGACCCTGTAGTCCCGGTCATTCGGGATAGTGAATGAAATCTGGACGTTTCCGCTCTTGTCCGTCATGAACTTGAAATCGATCGCACAGCGGTCCGACGAATATTGGATCTTTTCGTCCTGAATCACCAGGAGTTTTATCGTCTCCCCTTCCGTGACAGTGAGAACGTAGTGGTCCGAACCTGGTACAGCGATGAAGCTAGAGTATTCGGTCTTGTCGGTGAAGATCTCGTCAGGGTTGTCCGATGACATCATCCATCCCATGTACACATCCTGGGTGTGCTCATGCATGAGGTTGCTGGTCAGGGACGAATCATCGTTCCACATCAGGGAGATCTCACCTGTCTTTGTCAGGGTATCCGCGACAAGTCTGAAGATGAAGTTCATCAGCATGGACGCGATCTCGCGGTTCTCGTCGTTTACGAGGTTCCCGTCCTCGGAGATGATCGAGAACGTGTGGAGGATGTTGTTGACCGACCTGTCCTCGAACATGGAGATTATATGGCTCTGCAGGTAATTGGCATAATCCTCCTGGGTAGGACAGAGGGCGTCGATGTAGCCCAGAAGGGTGTGTAGCTGAAGGTTCACGTAAGAGTTTTGCCAGAAATTCTGTCCGGTGTATTCCATGTACACCTTGTCCACACGGTTGGAACGCTTGCTGTAATCGCTGTCGGTCTCCTTCAGTGGTGTGTTCAGGACCTTTCCGTAGCGCTCGAAACCCCATCCTGAAAGCGGAACCTGAGGAACGATGTCGTACTGGCCGACAATGCTGAAGATATTGTCATAATCGCCGGGACGGGGATCCTTCGTTGTTCTGGGAGTTGCGAAAAGGTAGGCGAAGATGTCGTCCTGGGAGAAGACCCCGCTGTCGACCAGTCTGGCCGCCGTGATGTTACCCACAGCTGCCGCACGGCTGAATCCGGAGATCCAGATCTTGATGCGTCCCTTGATGTTGGCACGCCCTATGTATCCGAAGATCCTGTCCACGACAAGATGCGCCGCACTGGCGAATCCCTCGTGCTCGGTTTCGGTTCCTACGGTGAAGTTGGAGAGCCATTCGTTGGAATATCCGCCGCCGCAGACCGCCACGGCGATGAGGGTATAGGGCTCGCCGTTCGAGTCGACCATCATCTTACGTCCGATCTCGGTCGCAACTGTGTAGAGTGAGGGATTCTTGTCGTAGTCGTCGCTGTGGATGTATGTGAAGCCGCAGTCTATCAGGAACTGCTCGACATGCTCCTGAGGCCGTGTTTTGCCGGACTTGTCGTATGTCGGTCTGAAGGCGGACATGGCCATCCCAAGACTTGCCTGCGCAAGCTTGTGGTTGTAGTCGAAGGACGACCCGTCGAAATAGGTGTCCTCGAACTGTACGGTGAACCGGGATTCCACACCGGATGTGATGGAACCGGACACAGCCTGTACATCAAAAGCCGTAGCGAACTGGACCAGAATCAGAACGAATGCCAGAAGCGCCGCTGTTTTCTTCATTACTGTTTTCAAAGCGAATCCCTCTTT
>CADBOI010000009.1 GCA_902796335.1 uncultured Spirochaetales bacterium | reverse complement strand
CAGAGCTGCTTGGAAGCAGGGTAAGTTCGGTGTCTTCAGAGAGCAGAACTCAGCTTATGCTTCAGAGAACAACTACAGCCCGTTCGACAAGAACTTCCCGAACGGCGGATTCATTGTCATCGACGCTCCTGTCGGACCTACAGGCAAGAGATCTGTCGGACCTCTCGTAGAGGGCTTCAGAATCTTCGCCATCAACGCAGACTGCTCACCTGAGAAACACGCCAAGATCGTCGAGATGTTCGAGTGGATGAGCTACGGCGAAGGCTACATGCTCTGCGGTTACGGTATGGAAGGCGTGAACTACATCCTGGACAAGGACGGACTCCCGCAGTCGGATCCTTCTCTCGGCGACCTCGGATACAACAAGGCCGGCGGACAGAGATACATCCAGCTCAGAAACAGCTCCTTCAACTACAACAACGCTCAGGAAACAGCACTCCGCTATCCTGCTTACATCACGGCAGTATCACAGAAGCGCATGAGCGCCGGAGATGTCCTGCTTGAGATGAAGTCAAAGACCTGGACACCGACTCCCGGCCAGAACAGCATGCCCACTCCTGAAAGCACAGATGTCTACACATTCTATCAGCAGGGCATTGCCGAATTCCTGAACGGCAAGACTCCTCTTACACCGGCCAACTGGCAGGCATTCGTCGCCCAGTTCGACAAGATCGGCGGTCTTGACTGGGAGAAGGCAGGCTACGAGTACGCCAAGGCCAACGGATATCTTCAGTAATCCTCCGATTACCGGAAGTATGATTTGACAAAGGGGCTGCGGGTGCATGCTGTAGCCCCTTTTTTTAAAACCTTTTTGTTTGGAAACAACATGATTGACGCAAGAAAAACTATGACAGAGCGCATGAGCCTGTCTGCAATGAGAAAGTACAATCCGCAGAACGCAGCGCAGAGCTACAAGTCCGCCATTCTGCTGGAGGGCCTCTACAAGGCTTCATCTGTACTTGGAAACGGAGAAATCCTCAATTACGTCAAGTCGATGCTGGACGGCTATGTCCACGAGGACGGCAGTGTACAGAACTACGAACTCGAGGAATACAGCATGGACAACATCCGCATCGGATACATAATGCTGAAAATCTACGCCCTCACCGGCGAAAAGAAATACAAAATTGCCCTGGACAGCTTCATGAAGATGCTGGAGGGCCAGCCCAGGACAAAGGAGGGCGGCTTCTGGCACAAGAAGCGCTACACCAACCAGATGTGGCTGGACGGACTGTTCATGCAGGGACCTGTCTACGCAGGCTACTGCAAGATGTTCGGCGGCCTGAAGGAATGTCTGGACGACATAATCCCGCAGTTCGAGCTGATTTATGAGAAGACATACGATCCCAAGACATCGCTTCTCAGACATGCCTGGGACTCGTCCCACCAGATGCCTTGGTGCGATCCCGTCACCGGCCAGTCCCAGGAAGTCTGGTCACGCGCCATGGGATGGTACTGCATGGCTCTTGCCGACCTTCTGGAGGACATTCCGGCAACAGCGGAGTTCGAAGGCTACAGAGCCAGACTTCTTGTCCTTGCCAACAAGGTCGCTCCTGCAGTTCTGAGATATCAGGACAAGGAAAGCGGAATGTGGTGGCAGGTCATGGACAAGGGAGGCCAGGGAGCCAACTACCTTGAGACCTCGTCCACATCGATGTTCATCTACTTCTACGCGAAGATGAACAGGATGGGATTCTTCGACCTCTCCTACAGGGAGGCCGCACAGAGGGCCTTCGACGGAATGTTCAGACACTCCGTAACGGTGGATCTGGAAGGCGAGCTCTATCTGCACGACATCTGCAAGAGCGCAGGTCTCGGACGGGCTGCCGACACCAATCCGTACAGGCCCGGAGATTTCGAGTACTACACAACAGGCGAGGAGCGCGTCACCGACAACCTGCACGGAGTCTCTCCGTTCATCTCGGCAGCCGTGGAGCTGGAGTTCCCGGCACAGCTGAATACAGACCGCTACGTCATCAAGCCGGGCGACGACATCAACAAAGTCCTGGCCGAGTACGCCTGCAAGGCAGCTGTCGTCATCCCGAAGGGTAAATTCCAGGTCGGGCCCATCGCCGTTCCGGCACATACCCATCTGATTTTCGAAGAGGGTGCCGTACTGGACTACACGGACGACTTCGATGCCTATCCGCCCATCAGGACCAGATGGGAAGGCGTCAACTGCTGGGCCATGCACCCGTGCTTCCTGATCAAGGATGCTACGGATGTCGTTGTCGAGGGTCCCGGTGTTCTGGACGGACACGGCGAGAAGTGGTGGAAGCACATAATGTCATGGAAGAACGGTGGAAGACCTGCCGCAACTGTCCTTGACTGCGAGAAGCGCCTTGCCGCACTTAATTCGAACTATCTGAACGAGCCAGAGGGCGGCGGCGGAAGGCCGTGCCAGTTCCTCAGACCGCCACTTCTCCAGGTTCTCGATTCATTCAACGTCCGTATTGACGGAATCACGCTGACCCGCAGCCCGTTCTGGACCTGCCATCCCGTCTGCGTGACCAACCTGGTGCTTCAGAACATGAAGATCAACAACCCTTACGATTCTCCCAACACTGACGGAATAGACATAGAGTCCTGCGTGAACGTGGATGTCCGCGGATGCGATGTCAACGTAGGTGACGACGGAATTGCCGTGAAGTGCGGAAGCGGAAAGGAGATGATGGGATTCCAGCGTTCCGAGAACATCCTCGTGCAGGACTGCACCGTCAGGAACGCACATGGCGGATTCGTCATCGGAAGCGAGACCGCAAGCGGCGTCAAGGGCGCCTATGTGAGAAACTGCAGCTTCCTCGGAACCGACAGAGGAATCAGGATCAAGACCAGAAGGGGCAGGGGCGGCCACATGGAGGACATAGTGGCTTCCGACATCTTCATGGACAACGTGATCTGCCCGATTTCCATCAATATGTTCTACAGATGCGGAAGCGACGACCCCGCTCTGTACTCACTTAAGAAACAGCCAGTCGGAGAGGATACTCCGCTGATAAAGGACGTCCTGATCGAGCGTGTGAAGGCCGAGAACTGCAGATGCGCAGCCGCCTTCCTGGCAGGACTTCCCGAGATGCCGCTTCAGAACATCATCGTCCGCGACAGCTCCTTCAAGGTAAAGAAGGAATTCGAGGAAGGCCTCGAGGCCGAGATGTGCGCAGGCATCCCCGAAACCGATTTCAGGGGAATCAGGGTCATCAATTCCGATGTGAAGTTCGACAACGTGTTTGTCGATACCGATCCGATGATCAAGTACGAGGAATATTGAGGTTAAAACATGGGAAAAAAGCCGGACACAAGTTTCATCAAGGGAATCATCCCGCCAATTGCTGTTCCGTTGAACGAGGATGAGAGCTTCAACGAGAAGAAACTCAGAAAGCATGTTGATTTTGTCATCGACGGTGGCGTGAGCGCCATTCTGGCCTTCGGTTCCAACGGCGAGTTCTACATGCAGGAAGAGTCCGAAATGAAGGACATTCTGGACGTGATGATAGACCAGACTGCAGGACGTGTTCCGATTTTCATGGGAATCGGTGCAATCAGGACATCAAAATGTGTCAGGCTTGCCCAGATGGGAATCGAGCACGGAGCCAAAGCAGTGTCGGTTCTGCAGCCCATGTTCCTCAAGCCTTCGGAGGATGAGCTCTACACCCACTTCGAGACAATCGCCAAAAGCGTTCCGGGTGTGCCCATGCTTCTGTACAACAATCCCGGACGCACCGGGTACGGAATTCCGCAGACCGTTGTGGAGCGCCTGGCCCATGAGCTTGACAACGTTGTGGGAATGAAGGACTCAAGTGGTGACATAACCCAGACCGAGGAGTTCATCAGGCGCAATGCGGACGTGGACTTCAAGGTCATGTGCGGCAAGGACACCCTGATCTACGCAGGACTGTGCGTAGGCGCGGTCGGAGCCGTCTGCTGCATGGCGAACTTCGTTCCCAAGATGGTGTGCTCAATATACGATTCCTTCATGGCAGGGGATCTGAAGAAGTCCCTGGCCCTGCAGTTCAAGCTGAATCCCCTGAGGCTTCAGATGGACAGCTCTAGCTTCCCGGTTGCCACAAAGGACTATGCAAACCTACTTGGTCTGGATCTGGGAGCTCCATATCTTCCCACAAAGAATTCCACGGAGAAACAGCTTGAGGGTCTGAGAAAGAGGCTCGAGGCAGCAGGGCTGGTCATAGGAGACTGAAATGAGGGTCGTCAAGATAGCTGAACAGGACAATGTGGCCGTTGTGGTTGCACCCACACCGGGCGGCGAACCCATAGAGGGAACGGACCTTCATGCTCTGTGCGACATTCCGCAGGGCCACAAGGTGGCTCTGGTCGACATCAGAAAAGGAGATCCCGTCATCCGCTACGGCGTGGTCCTGGGCTATGCCCTGGAGGACATCCCCGCCGGTGGCTGGATCAACGAGCACAACATAGAGCTCCCGTCATCGCCTGAGGTGAAGGACCTTGTGGCCGGATTCAAAGGCAGATTCCCTGAGAGTGTTCCCGAAAGAAAGACCTGGATGGGCTATGACAACGGTCCGGATCTTCCGGCCGGCAGCAGGAACATGCTGGGAATAATCACATCAGTGCAGTGTGTTGCAGGTGTGGTGCGCAACGCGGCTGAGAAGATCAGACGCGAGATCCTTCCAAAGTATCCCAACGTCGATGATGTGGTTGAGATAGTCCATCCGTACGGATGCGGCGTCGCAATCAAGGCCGATGATGCGGACATTCCCATCCGCAGCGTCAGGAACGTTTCTCACCATCCGAATTTCGGCGGCCAGATCCTTGCTGTTGGTCTGGGCTGCGAGAAGCTTACAATGGACATGATCCTCAGCCCTGAGGAGAACATTCCCGAGAATGTGATAATCCTTCAGGAATGCCAGGGCTACGGCGACATGATCGACAGGATCTGCGAGGCCGCACAGCGCAAGCTGGAGATCCTGAACAAAAGAAAGAGGGTGGAGCTTCCGCTCTCAAAGCTCAGAGTCGGCGCACAGTGCGGCGGCTCGGATGCATTCAGCGGAATCTCGGCGAACCCGACCATTGGCTATGCATTCGACCTTCTTGCCGCAGGCGGTGCCACCGTCATGTTCTCGGAGGTCACCGAGGTGCGTGACGGAGTCCATCTGCTTGCAGAGCGCTGCAGCGATGAGAAAGTGGTCGAGAAGCTCAAGAAGGAAATCTCCTGGTACGACGAATACCTTGCCAGACAGCATGTGGACAGAAGCGCCAATCCTGCTCCCGGCAACAAGAAGGGCGGCCTTAGCAACATCGTTGAGAAGGCCATGGGCTCCATAGCGAAGAGCGGCCATTCACCGATTGTCGAGGTTATCGGCCCGGGCGAGACTCCCAGCTGCCAGGGCATGGTCTTTGCCGCAACTCCGGCTTCCGACATAGTGTGCGGACCCAGCCAGCTGGCATCGGGAATAGTTATGCAGCTCTTCAGCACCGGACGCGGAACTCCCTACGGGCTCAAGGCCATCCCTGTGTACAAGATCTGCACCCAGCACTCGATGAAGAAGCAGTGGCCGGACCTGTTCGACCTAGATGCAGGCTATGTGGTCACCGGAGAGAAATCGATTGCCGAGCTGGGTACGGAGCTTTACGGACACATACTGGATGTGGTGAGCGGAGAGAGGACTTTTGCCGAGAAGTACGGCCTGTACAACGACATCATCGTCTTCAATCCGGCCCCGATAACGTAATAGTCCAAATTGTAGCTTGAAAGAGCTCTTATACATAGAAACGATTCGCATTATTATTTATTCCAATGGAGGGTGGTATGTCACTTAAGAGATATGCACAGGTTGGGACTGGCGGAAGAGCCAGGATGTATTACGAGGCCGTTGCCTCGAAATATCATGATATCGCCTGCATGGTCGGTTTCTGCGACCAGAGCCAGACGAGGATGAATTATGCAAATTCCCGTCTTGAGGAGCTTGGAGCCAAGAAGGTTCCGACCTATCTGCCTCACGAGTTCGAGAAGATGATTGCCGAGACAAAGCCGGACATCGTCATAGTGACATCTGTCGACCGCACGCACGACGACTACATCTGCCGCGCCATGGAGGCCGGTTGCGATGTAATAACCGAAAAGCCGCTGACAATCGACGAGCGCAAGGCCCAGAGGATCATCGACACCCAGAAGAAGACCGGTCGCCACATCAGAGTCACCTTCAACTACCGCTACGCTCCCTATCACACAAAGATCCGCGAGCTGATCCGTGACGGCGCAATCGGAACACCGACATCGGTGCATTTCGAGTGGTTGCTGAACACCCAGCACGGTGCCGACTACTACAGACGCTGGCACCGCAACAAGTACAACAGCGGCGGACTTCTTGTCCACAAGGCAACCCACCATTTTGACCTTGTAAACTTCTGGCTCAACACCGAGCCCGAGACAGTATTCGGCTTCGGCGCACTGGACTTCTACGGAAGAGCCGCAGCGGAGAAGAGGGGTGTGGAGAAGTTCTACTACCGCTGCCACGGCAGTGAGGAAGCCAAGGGCGACCCGTTTGCAATCGACCTCGAGTCCAACCCGACCCTCAAGGCCCTTTACCTTGATGCAGAGGCGGACAGCGGCTACATCCGCGACCGCAGCGTCTTCTCTGACGATATCAGCATCGAGGACACGATGAACCTGGTCGTCCGCTACAAGAACGGAGTCCAGATGTCGTATTCGCTGACATCCTACATGCCTTGGGAAGGCTTCAACGTCTCGTTCAACGGCACAGCCGGAAGAATCGAGTATCAGGCTGTTGAGAAGCCCTACATCAATGCAGGTGGAGAGAAGAAGGACGAAGGTGCTGCCAAGTTCAGCAGAATCCGTGTCTGTCCCATGTTCGCAGAGCCCTACGAGGTTCCTGTCAAGGAAAGCGAGGGTGGCCACGGTGGCGGAGACCCCGTCCTCCTGGACGACATCTTCCTCGACAATCCTCCGTACGACGAGTTCCACAGGGCTGCCGATTTCCATGACGGCGTGAAGTCTATCCTGGTGGGAATTGCCGGAAACAAGTCCATTGCCTCCGGAATGCCTGTCCAGATTGATTCCCTGATCCACTGGTAGAGCAGGTAGATATGGTAGTTTTCAAAGAGGATTTCGATTCGTTTGAGCTTGGGCCGTTTCCGTTCGATGCGGAGCACAGCGCCATGGGAGAGTACCATTACTATCCCAACCCGGGCTACAGCGGACAGTGGTTCGACCCGATAGCCGACTGGTCTTTCAGAGGCCCGACATGGCTGATCTCCAATGCCGACATGGACGGCGGACGCTGCATCGAGCAGATGCGTCTGACCGAGCCTGCTTCTAGGAAAGCCATTCCGACTTTGAGGTCCGGCGATATCCTGTGGCGCGACTATACCGTAAGCGCGTCTGTGCGCCCGATGATAGTCGCCCATTTCAACGGAATCCTCTTTCGCTACCAGACGAGCATGATGCATTACGGCTTCTTCCTTGTTCCCGGCGGAGTTGAGCTCCACAGGGTGGACAAGCTCGAGCGCACCGTCCTTGCAAGTGCCAAGGTCAGTTGGGATGCAGATGAATATAACGAGCTGAAGGTCTCTCTTGAAGGTTCCGGAATCAGATGCTATCTGAACGGAAGTCTTGTGATCGAAACCTCTGACAGCAGATACTCAAGCGGCTGTATTGCCCTTTGTGCTTGCAGGCCCACACGCTACAAAGCCATCTCCGTGGAGATGACACAAGAGCAGTACAGAGCCTACGGAAGGGAAAGGACCGACTGGGAGAATTCGGAGAAGAAAGCTTCCTCGGAGCACTTTGCCCCCAAGCTCTGGAAGAAGATTGACCTGAAGAACTTCGGAGCCGCAAGGCAGATAAGGTTCGGCCATCTTACCGGAACCGACGAATGGTTCTTTGTCATGTGCCAGAACCAGAGGAAGGTCTACAAGGACCGCTATCCTGTGATCTCCTGCATGACTGCCGTAAGCATCGAGACCGGAAAAGTTCTCTGGCAGATAGGCGAGCCGTGCGACAGCGCCGAGACCGAAAAGCTTACCACAGACCTTCCGTTCCAGATCTACGACATAGACAACGACGGCATCGACGAGGTCATAACTTCCTGGGATTTCAAGCTGATGATCCTTGACGGAAGAACCGGAGAAATCAAGAAGAGCATTCCCACGCCGGTTAACGAGGCAGACCCTGCAACAGTCACCGGACTTGAGTTCGGCAAGTATGCCTTCAAGCGTCTTAATGTGGATGCAATCCGCATTGTCAATGTCTCAGGAAACGAGAGACCCTCTGAAATATTGATAAAAGACCGCTATTCGCGCTATTGGATCTATGACAAGGACCTGAATTACGAATGGCAGTTCTCCAAGTACAACACAGGCCATTTCCCGTTCTCCTATGACTTCAACGGCGATGGCAAAGACGAGATCTTCTCCTGCTACAACATGGTAGACAGCACCGGAAAGCTCATGTGGTCCCTGCCCATAGACACAGACCACACCGACGAGATCATCGTCGGCCGCTTTGCTCCTGATCAGGATGAAAGACTTGCAATCGTCTCCGGCTGGGAAGGCTTCATGATTGTCTCCAAGGACGGAAAGATCATTGTCAGGGACATCAACGGCCATGGCCAGAGAATTAGCAGCGCCAACTACTGCCCCGAGCGCACCGGCTTTGAGATCGCCACCACGACCTACTGGGGAAACAACGGCATCGTCTATCTTCACGACTGCAACGGCCGCGAGATCTGGCACCGTGAGATGCTTTCCAACGGTAATGTGATCTGTCCGCTCAACTGGGACGGCAACGGAACGGAACTGATCTGGATGAGTGCCCATGAAGGTGCCTTCGACGGTGCAGGCCGCCGTGTCATGGTCCTTCCTGACGACGGCCATCCCGAGATGTGCACCGAGGTCATCAACCTCACCGGTGATGCCCGCGACGAGATTGTTGTCTGGGACAGGCACAGCCTGTACATCTACACCCAGGATGGCGATGCCCCTGCGGATGAGCGTGGCGAATACCGCCCCTTCAAATACCCGGAGTACAACGGCTCCAACTACCGCGGCGAGTACAGCTTCCCCAACTGGGAGAAATAACTTCTCTCAGTTGCTATCTTGCATCTCATCTCTGAATTCAGTTATTATCAAATCATGGATTTGAAAGCTTACATTGAGGAAATCAACATCAGCATTGCCTCTCTTTCCAAGGAGACAGGTCTTCCTTATACAACCGTAAGTGAACTTGTAAACGGTAAGAAATCTCTTGGAAAATGCAGCGCTGAAACTGTCTACCGACTTGCAAAAGGCCTTCAGACCACTGTTGAAGGTCTGCTTCTGTCAGAAGGCGGATCAACGTTCAGTGACAGGTTTTCTTTGGACAGAAAACAGAGCCTTTTCCTCTCAAAAAAACTCTGGGATGAAAACGTCTATTGCGGAATGAAGATGGAAAACAGAAATGTCACCTTCCCGCAGACAAAGACAATCCTTGAAGGAGTGAATGTCTCAGGTGTCAGCCTTGATGACATTACGGCAATCATGAACATGCGTGAT
>CADBOI010000008.1 GCA_902796335.1 uncultured Spirochaetales bacterium | reverse complement strand
GGTACTTAACAGTCACGGGATTTAGTAATATATTAATATATCAGTGAGGGATGGTTATCATCCTGAGTGCAGCAAGGTTGAAGGAGCCTGAGGAAACAGGTTCTGAGGGCTCCCTGAACATAAAGCCATTTGGAGGAATGATTATGGCACGTTTTACACTCCCTCGTGATCTTTATCATGGGAAAGGAGCTCTGGAGGCTCTCAAGACATTCACTGGCAAGAGAGCGATGATTTGCGTCGGTGGCGGTTCCATGAAGCGCTTCGGTTTCCTGGACAGGGCAATCTCCTATCTCAAGGAAGCAGGAATGGAAGTCGAGGTTTTCGAAGGCATCGAGCCCGATCCATCCGTCGACACCGTGATGAGAGGTGCTGAGGCCATGGCAAAGTTCCAGCCTGACTGGATCATTGCAATGGGCGGCGGTTCCCCGATCGATGCAGCCAAGGCAATGTGGATCAAGTACGAGTATCCGCAGACCACATTCGAGGACATGTGCAAGGTTTTCGGCCTTCCCAAGCTCAGGACAAAAGCTCACTTCTGCGCAATCTCATCAACATCCGGAACAGCAACAGAGGTAACGGCTTTCTCCATCATCACTGACTACACCAAGGGCATCAAGTTCCCGATCGCAGACTTCGAGATCACTCCCGATGTTGCCATCGTCGATCCGGATCTTGCGGAGACAATGCCCAAGAAGCTTGTCGCACATACCGGAATGGATGCAATGACACACTCTGTAGAGGCCTATGTCTCAACAGCCAACTGCGATTTCACCGATCCTCTTGCAATCCATGCCATCGAGATGATCATCAAGGACCTTGTTCCTTCATATAACGGCGACATGGCCGCCAGAGACAGAATGCACAACGCACAGTGTCTGGCCGGAATGGCTTTCTCCAACGCTCTGCTCGGAATCGTCCACTCCATGGCCCACAAGACCGGTGCCGCCTTTGCCGACTACGGTGCACACATCATCCACGGTGCTGCAAACGCCATGTACCTTCCCAAGGTCGTCGCCTTCAACGCCAAGGATCCCGTGGCCAAGAAGAGATACGGTGTCATTGCCGACTACATGGGACTTGAGGGAAAGAACGATGACGAGAAGGTCGCCGCTCTGATCGCTTATCTGAGAAAGATGAACGATGACCTGAACATCCCGCACTGCATCAAGAACTACGGTGCAGACAGCTATCCCTGCGAGCAGGGCTTTGTTCCGGAGAAGGTTTTCCTGGAGAGAGTCCACGACATTGCAGTGAACGCAATTGCCGATGCCTGCACAGGATCCAACCCCAGACAGCCGAGCGTCGAGGAGATGGAGAAGCTTCTCAAGTGCTGCTACTACGACACTGAAGTCGATTTCTGATTATTACAGGTAAACACAAAAGCCCTCGCTCCGGCGAGGGCTTTTATTATGTGCGGACCATCTTCTATTCGTTGTTTCCGGTGTACAGACGGTAGTAGCGGCCTTTCTGGGCCAGCAGCTCGTCGTGCGTTCCGCGCTCGATGATGCGTCCCTTTTCCATGACCATGATACAGTCGGCGTTCTTGACTGTGGACAGCCTGTGGGCGATTACAAACGATGTGCGTCCGTTCATCAGTGCGTCCATGCCTTTCTGCACAAGGCGCTCCGTTCTGGTGTCGATGGAAGATGTGGCCTCGTCCAGGATGAGGGCCGGCGGGTTGGCAACCGCGGCGCGGGCGATTGCGATTAGCTGTCTCTGGCCCTGGCTGAGGTTTGCTCCGTCGTTGCGCAGGATTGTGTCGTAACCGTTGGGCAGTCTTCTGATGAAGCCGTCGGCGTTGGCAAGCTTCGCAGCCGCGATGCACTGATCGTCGGTTGCGTCCAGACGGCCGAACCTGATGTTCTCCATCACGCTTCCCGTGAACAGGTGGGTGTCCTGAAGGACAACGCCAAGGCTGCGTCTGAGGTCGGCTTTCTTGATCTTGTTCACGTTGATCTCGTCAAAGCGGATCTTGCCGTCCTGGATGTCGTAGAAGCGGTTGATCAGGTTCACCACGGTGGTCTTTCCCGCACCGGTGCTTCCTACGAATGCCAGTTTCTGGCCGGGATTCGCATACATCTTGATGTCATGAAGGACCATCTTGTCAGGATTGTAGCCGAAATCCACTCCGTCGAAGGTGACGGCGCCTTCGAGCTTCCTGTAGGTCACGCTGCCGTCGGCCTGATGACGGTGTTTCCACGCCCATGTCTCGGTCAGCTCGTCAGTTTCGGTGATGTTTCCGTTTTCGTCTATTCTGGCCCTGACGAGCTCGACATAGCCGTTGTCCTCCTCGGGCTTCTGGTCCATCATCTCGAAGACACGGCCCGCACCGGCGCTGGCCATGACAATGCTCGAGAACTGCTGGCTGACCTGGGTGATGGGCATGGAGAAGCTCTTGTTCAGCGACATGAAGGTGACCAGGGCGCCCAGTGTGAGGCCCGAGAATCCATGCAGGGCCAGGATGGCACCTACAATGGCCACCAGCACGTAGCTGATGTTTCCCATGTTGCCGTTGACGGGCATGATGATGTTCACAATGGAATTGGCGTTTCTGGCGCTCTCGCGGAGATTGTTGTTGAGCTTTTCGAACTCCTCGATACTCTTGTCCTCGTGACAGAAGACCTTGATGACCTTCTGGCCCTGCATCATCTCCTCGATGTATCCGTTGACCTTTCCAAGGTCCTTCTGACGCTGGACGAAGTATTTTCCGGACATGGAGCTGAGTTTGGCCGTGATCCTGAGGCTGAAGAACACCATCAGAAGCGACAGGGCCGTCAGCGGCAGGTTGAGGACTATCATGCTGACAAGGGTGGATATCAGCGAGATGGATGAGCTGATCAGCTGCGGGATGCTCTGGCTTATGACCTGCCTGAGGGTGTCTATGTCGTTTGTGTACACGGACATTATGTCGCCTCTGGCGTGCGTGTCGAAGTATGTCAGGGGCAGGCTTTCCATCTTGTTGAAAAGCTCTGTCCTGAGCCGTTTGAGGGATCCCTGGGAGACCATGATCATGATCCTGTTCATGCTGTAGTTGCAAAGGACGCCTACGGCCAGGACGCATGCCAGTGTCATCAGCCTTCTTGCAAGCGGCGAGAAATCGGGATTGATCTTTCCCATCAGCGGTATAATGTAGACGTCGATGAGGCTCTTTGTGAAAAGAGTCATCGAGAGAGTTGCGAGTGCGGAGATTACGATGCATCCGATGACTGCAAGGAAGTGGAACTTGTAGTCTTTCAGGACATAGCGCATCACACGGATTATGGGTTTGAAAGTGCCTTTCTGGGGCTTGACCATCATTCCTCTGGGAGGACGTTCGGGGGCTTGTTTTCTTTCGCTCATTCTGTCCTCCTAGTTCATCTTCTCGTCGAAGTCGCCACCGCTCTGCATCTGGACATCGCAGATCTCCTTGTAGATCTGGTTGTTTCTGAGCAGATTGTCGTGTGTGTCGAATCCGTTGACCGCACCGTCATCCAGAACGATTATCCTGTCTGCGTTCTGTACGCTGGATATGCGCTGTGAGATGATCAGTTTTGTGGTGTCCGGGATGTTCTGTGCAAAGGCCTTGCGGATCTTTGCGTCTGTTGCTGTGTCTACGGCGCTGGTCGAATCGTCCAGTATCAGCACCTTGGGGTTCTTCAGAAGGGCGCGTGCAATGCACAGCCTCTGCTTCTGACCGCCCGAAATGTTGGTTCCTCCCTGTTCGATCCATGTGTCGTATTTGTCCTTCATGTTCTCTATGAACTCGTCGGCACAGGCCAGGGCGCAGGCGTGTCTGCACTGTTCCAGAGTGGCCTCTTCATTGCCCCAGCGGAGGTTGTCCAGAATGGTGCCGCTGAATATCTCGTTCTTCTGGAGGACGACGGCGACGTTGTTTCTCAGGACCTCGAGGTCATAGTTTCTGACATCGGTTCCACCGACTCTGACGGTTCCGGATGTCACGTCGTAGAGCCTTGAGATCAGGCTCACGAGGGTGGACTTGCCGCTTCCGGTGGCTCCGATTATTCCTATGGTCTCGCCGGATCTGATATGGAGGTCGATGTCCCTGAGGGTGCTCTCGCCGGAGCCCTTCCTGTATGTGAACTGGACGTTGTCGAAGTCGATCGATCCGTCCTTGACCTGCATGACGGGGTTCTCGGGATTCCTGATGTCGGGCTCCTCGGTGAGGACCTCGCTGATTCTTCTTGCCGATGCAAGGCTCATGGACAGCATGACAAAGACCATGGAGATCATCATCATGGACATGAGCATGCTGATGACGTAGCTGAACAGCGATGTCAGGTTTCCGGTGGTCATCTCGCCCGCGACGATGAAGTGGGCGCCAAGCCAGGCCAGGAGTATCATGCAGAAATAGACCACCGACATCATGATGGGTGCGTTGAAGGCAAGCATCTTCTCGGCCTTGACCGAAAGCGAATAGATCCACCAGGCGGCCTTTCCGAACTTCTCCTTCTCGAAGTCCTCGCGGACGAATGCCTTCACAACCCTGATTCCGGTCACGTTCTCCTGGATGCTGGCGTTGAGCTCGTCATATTTTTCGAACAGGCGTTTGAATACGGGCATGACCTTGTACATTATGAGGAACAGGCCGAAGCCCAGGAAAACAAGGCCAACGAGGAACACGAGTGTGAGCCTGACGTTGATCATGAAGCACATGACCATGCTCAGGATCATCATAAGCGGTGCACGGACGGCGATGCGCAGGGTCATCTGGAAGGCGTTTTCGACGTTCGTGACATCGGTTGTCATTCTGGTGACAAGACCCGCCGTGCTGAAGCGGTCAATGTTTGAGAACGAGAACGACTGGATTCGTCTGTACATGCTGTCGCGGAGGTTTGTTGAGAAACCTGTGGAAGCTGTTGCGGCGGTCTGGCCTGCCTTGATTCCGAAGAACAGGCTTACAAGTGCCAGCGCCAGCATGATCGCACCATAGCGAATGACATTGTTGAGGTTCCCTCCGTTTATTCCCTTGTCGATTATCATCGCTGTGACGAACGGAATGAGGATCTCCATGAAAACTTCAGCGGAAACGAGAATAGGCGTGAGAATGGCCTGCTTCCTGTATTTTCCGATCTGACTGAGCAAAGTTTTAACCATAAATAGGAATATATATATTTGTTATGGGATAGGCAATATCAGCAATTCGTTTCAGTATTCGCCCACACCGCCTGCCTCGAAATACTTGTGAAGCTCGAACGGAGAGAGGACTCCTTTCTCTGTTACTATTCCCGTAATCAGATCCGGAGGTGTCATGTCGAAGGCAGGATAGTAGCCCTTGATTCCCTGTCCAACGGCGGCGGTCCTGATGTGCATGGCCTCCAGGGTCTCATCAGGGTTTCGCATCTCGATGGTGACCGTGTCCCATGTGGGATGGCCCGGATCCGGTGCTCCTGCAACATAGACAGGGATTCCGAAGTATTTGGCACAGATGGAGATCTGGCTGGTTCCCACCTTGTTGAAGACATAGCCGTCGCAGCAGATGGCGTCGGCGGCGCATGTGAAGACATCCACATGCTCTTTCTTCATCACATAGGCCGGCATGTTGTCAGTGATTACGGTAGTGTCGAACCCGAGCTCTGAGCAGACGGTTGCGGTAAGTCTTGCGCCCTGGAGATAGGGTCTGGTCTCGGGACAGAACAGCCTGATGGTCTTTCCCATCTTCTTGCATGAACGGAGCATCATTCCAAGGACGGTATCCGCATAGCACTGGGTCATCACCGTTCCGTTGTCGGGGAAGAGCTCTGCAAGATACTGACCCATGACCGCGAGCTTCGCATATCTGACGTTGGTGAACTCAACCACATGGTCGCGGATGGCAATGTCCACGCGTTTTCCTTCCTCAAGTGCCTTTTTTGCGGCAACCAGACAGGCGTCGGTGACAAGGATAAGGCGTTTTCTGGTTGTGGGACGGGCATTGGACAGACAGGCTGCGGCAGCTCTGAGATATTCCATTTGTTTGTCGGCGGACATGTCCCTGCATTCCCAGGCTGCAAGGGCCATACCCATTGGAGCTGCGATGTAGGGGCCTGTGCTCTGGGTGACCATGTCGCGTATCGCCTGCATGACCTCAACATGGGTCTTGCAGATGACGAACACCTTCTTTGCAGGGTAGATCCTTCTGTCGAGGATCCTGACCTCTCCGTTGTCATACCATGCTATGTTGTCGTATTTCTGTATGAATGCAAGTCCTGTGTCCTGACGCTCCATGGACTCCTCCTCGGGATGTATCTTATGAGTTGACTACCTTATCATCTTAGTTGATTATTTGTACGAGGGAAAGGCCAAAAAGCAGGTCTGGCTCTCTGACGGGGATACTTCTATGGACCATCTGAAAATAAGGGAAAGCATCGTAAGGTATTCAAGGCTCATGTACGATGAGCATCTTGTCTCAGCCACCAGCGGAAACGTCAGCATAAGGCTCAAGGAACGTCCGGATGCCTTTGCAATAACTCCGAGTTCGGAAAGCTATGCTGGTATGACACCTGACAGGATAGTAATTATGACAATCGACGGGGAAATCTTGAAATGCGCCGAGGATGCAAAGCCTTCTTCCGAGTGGAGGCTTCATGCCGAACTGTACAGGGCAAGGAAGGATGTGAACGCCATTGTCCACACTCATTCACCGTATGCCACATCCTTTGCAGTTATCCGCGAGAGCATCCCTCTGATCCTGATCGAGATGCAGCCGTGGCTCGGCGGAGATATCCCGCTTGCGGAATATGCGCCGACAGGCTCCCTTCAGCTTGGCCTTAACGTTGCCCGTGACATCGGTGACAGGGGTGGCTGTCTTCTTGCCAACCATGGCGCCGTTGCCGTTGGAACAGACATCGACCTTGCCTATGTTCGTGCCTCCTATGTTGAGGATGCGGCCAAGATCTACCACATGGCCAGGTGCGTGGGAAAGCCTGTGGTCATTCCCATGAACTGAGGAGGTTCCCATGTTCGAAGGTTTTTCCTATGAGCTGTATGAGAATGCCGCTTCTTACATCCGCGAGAGAGTTGAGAAGACTCCTTATCTTGCGGTTGTGCTCGGTACGGGCTGCGGACCGTTTGCCGGAAGGATGAGAAACTGCATCTCAATTCCATATTCGGATATTCCGGGATTCCCGGTTACCACGAACAAGAACCATGCCGGATTGCTCGTTGCCGGGTACATCGGAGACAGATACATAATCTGCATGAACGGCCGCTTCCACTTCTACGAAGGCTATTCCATGGAGGAGCTGAACATCCCCGTCCATGTGCTTCATGTTCTCGGAGTTAAGACTCTGGTCCTTACAAATGCCGCAGGTTCCTGCAACCCGGACTACAGGCCTGGTGATGTGATGATAATCCGTGATCATATAAAGCTTTATGGCGGAAGTCCCATGAGGGGGCCGAATCTGGAGGAGCTGGGGCCGAGATTCTTCGGAGTGTATGACATGTACACCGCCAGGCTCCGTGAGATTTCGAGGAAACTTGGGGAGAAGGCGGCCCTCAAGGTCCATGAGGGAGTGTACATGTTCTTCCCCGGACCTCAGTTCGAGACCGCATCCGAAATCAGGGCGGCCCGGATTCTGGGTGCGGATGCCATCGGAATGTCCACTGTGACCGAGGCACTGACCGCGGCCCATTGCGGGATGTCCCTTCTGGGTCTGTCGCTGATCACCAACATGGCAACCGGTATGGAAGAGGGGAATGTGGACGGCTCTGAAGTGGATGAGGTGGCACTCAAGGCGGCCCCCGCATTCAGCTCCTATATCGAGACAATAATCAACCATATCTGACAGAAGGAGATATCACATGTCAATTCTTTTTAGGAACGCTAAGATCATCACAACGGAAAAGGGATCGATGAAGGTCTTATCCAATGCTTTTCTGGGTGTGGACGGGAAGTTCATAGACTACATAGGAACCGCACGGCCCAAGAAGTCCTACGATGAGGAGATTGACATGTACGACAGGCTTCTGATGCCGGGTCTTGTCAACGGCCACGCCCACACCGCCATGAACCTCCTCAAGGGGGTCGGAAGCGACCTGCCTCTGCAGGAATGGCTCGAGACGGTCTGGCCCATCGAGGACAGGATGCGTGACGAGGATTTCACCTCCGGCATGGAGATGGCCATCCTTGAGATGTTGACCGGCGGAACCACAAGCTTCTCCGACATGTACATGCGTCCTATGGTGACTCAGAAATGTGTGGGCGAGAGCGGAATCAAGGCAGACCTTACCCGGGTTGTCATGGGTGGAAGTCCGGATACTGACTACGTGACCTTTGCGAACAGACTCGAGGCTCTGGCGTTCCACAAGGAATTCGACGGTGCCTATGACGGAAGGCTCCACGTGGACTGGTGCATCCATGCGGAATACACTATAGCCGACAATATCGCCGTAAGATGGGCGGATGAGATCCAGAAGCTCGGCGGCCGTTTCCATACCCACCTTTCCGAGACAAGACGCGAGCATGATGCCTGTGTGCAGAAGAGGGGAAAGACCGCCGCCAAGTGGTTCAGCGACCTGGGTTTCTTCAACCTCCCGTCCTATGCCGCACACTGTGTGTGGGTCACGGACGACGATCTTGGAATCCTGAAGGAGAAGGGTGTGACCATTGTCCACAACCCGACTAGCAACATGAAGCTCGGAAGCGGTTTCGCGCCTGTCCAGAAGGCGGTGGACATGGGAATCAACGTCGCTCTGGGAACGGACGGAAGCTCGAGCAACAACAATGTGAACATGTTCGAGGAGATGCACCTTGCATCGGTCATCCACAACGGATACACGCTTGATACCACCATAATGAAACCCGAGACCGTGATCAGGATGGCCACGCTCGGCGGAGCTCTGGCCCAGGGAAGGCCGGACACCGGATCGATCGAGGTCGGAAAGAGGGCGGACATCATTGCAATCAATCTTGATTCCCCGCATATGGTTCCCGACTACGATACTCTGGCTCTGGTCACATACTCCGCACAGGCAAGCGATGTGTGCATGACCATGGTGGACGGAAAGATCCTGTACAGAAACGGCGAGTTCCTCACAATGGACCGGGAAAGGATATTCCGCGACTACAGAAAGTCCTTCGAGTACATGTCACATTTTGCAAAATGATGTTTTTCAGCGGGCTTTTCCGATGAACCTGATCAGGTCATTTGACGAGTAGAATCCGAGCTTTTCATGTGCAAGGCGTCCTGCTTTCTGGTGAAGCAGGGTTCCGTTCTCAGTGGCGTTTGCATCACCCTGTGCGGCAAGTGCCGTGATTATTCCAGAAAGAACATCGCCGGATCCCGCAACTCCCAAAGACGGGTTCTGACCATCCACCACATATATATTATTGCTCTTGCAGATCCATACTGTGTTTGCCTTTACTGCAATTGTGCTGTTTGCTCTATCTGCTGTGGCTTTGAGCGCATTCATCCAGCTTTCCGGGGTGTCTGTCCTGAGTTCAGGACAGAAAGAGGCAAGCAGGGCGGAGTATTCTCCAAGGTGAGGGGTCATGATGCAGTTCATATCTGATCTCGCTGCGAGATTTAGTCTTGCAAATGCTCTGATTCCGTCGGCATCGACCACTATTGTCTTTGCCTGGTCCAGAGCTGTTTTCAGAGCTTTGTCATGTTCTTTACCCATGCCCGGACCGCAGAGCACGGCATCGAACAATCCCATGTTTTCCATGGCATCATACGTTGTCACCATTGCAGAGGGGAT
>CADBOI010000007.1 GCA_902796335.1 uncultured Spirochaetales bacterium | reverse complement strand
TGTGAACATGACGACGACGAAGTCGAATGTTGACTTGCCGTTAGCGAAGATCTCCTTGAAAGCGAACTCGAAGAAGTAAGGTGCGCTTGGCATGTATGAACCGCCGGCATAGGTTGTGACGCCGAACGGGATACCGATGATTGTGGTGATGATGATACCGATCAGCAGGGCGCCCTTGACCTTCTTGGTCATGAGGATTGCTGTGATGACCAGACCGATCATTGCAACTCCTGCAGGACCCTTGAACCAGGAACCGCTGAGCTCGACCAGTGTTGCGCCACCGACGATGATGCCTGCGTTCTGCAGTCCGATGAAGGCGATGAACAGTCCGATACCTGCGGCGATTGCCTTCTTGAGGCTTGCCGGGATGCTGTTTACGATGGCTTCTCTGATATTGAAGAAGGTGAGCAGCAGGAAGATGATACCTTCAACGAAGATGGCTGTGAGAGCCCACTGCCATGAGTAGCCCATTCCGAGACAGACTGTGTATGCGAAGAATGCGTTGAGTCCCATTCCAGCAGACAGAGCAAAAGGAAGGTTTCCGAGAAGACCCATGACCAGTGTTGCAATAGCTGATGTGATTGCAGTTGCTGCGAAGACCTTGCCGAAGGACATTCCTGATGCAGAAAGGATTCCCGGGTTGACTGCAAGGATGTAAGCCATTGTCATGAAGGTTGTGATACCGGCCATGATCTCGGTCTTTACGTCCGTGCCTCTTTCCTTGAGTTTAAAGAATTTTTCCATTTCCAATCTCCTTTTAGATTAGTGGCATTCAAGTGGTTACATATTAAACCCCGCGAGGCTGGAAGTAAAGAGAATTCGCCGAAATGCAACAATCTGCAACAGTGTTTTAGGGATTCAGAAGAATCAGCGGGCGCTTTTTTCGTTTTTCACAAACTCGATGTAATCGGACTCCGTAAGAGGCGGAGAGTACAGGTATCCCTGGATCAGCCTGCCGCCCAGCGAGACAACCCTCTCAAGCAGGCTCTCGGACTCGATTCCCTCGATCACGATCTCCTTGCCAAGGTCCTTGAAAAGCCTGATCGTGGCCGCGAGGAATGTCCGGCCGTTCTCCGTGTCGTCCAGGAGGGCCTTGTCGATCTTCACCGTCGAGAACGGAAGTTTCAGGACCTGGATGATGTTCGAGTATCCGGTTCCGAAATCGTCCAGGGCGAAGCAGAAGCCCAGGTCTATCATCTGTGTCATGAAGGACATGAGGTGATCGGGATTCATGGCGGCAACCGACTCCGTGATCTCGAAGCAGATGCGGCCGGGGTCGATTCCGTTCTTGCGGACTATGTTCGAGATCCTCTTCATCGGATTGTGGAAGAACTCGGCTCCGGAAAGGTTTATGTGGAGCATGTCGACCTCGGGATGCACGGCCAGGAAGCGGCAGGAGAGGTCCACCACGAACGAATCTATATAGACTGCCATTCCGCCCTGTTCGATCACCTGGATGAATTCGGCGGGAGAGACGGCCCCCAGATCCCTGTCGTTGTATCTGAGAAGGACCTCGGCCGAGGCGAAGGAGGGGTTCTGCACGTCGACGATGGGCTGGAAACAGGCGTAGAATCCGTCACCGGACTTGATAGAGCGGCGCATGGACTGCTCCAGAAGCTGTCTGCGCCTGTGCTCCTCCAGGTGCTCCTTATCTATGTTCACCATGCTGAACTGGTCGGAGAAGTTCGACTCGCTGTCAAGAAGCTCGTTGATTATGGCGATGAACTCCGGCGTGGTGATGCTGAACGATGTCCCCGCATTCACATTGAGGACATTTGCCATGAGGTCTATCTTCATTTCCCCGGCTTTCCATGGCTTGCGGAACCTTTCCACGATCTTTGCGAAGACATCCTCCATCTCCTCGCGGTTCTTCACTCCGATCCAGAATCTGGTTTTGGACTCCCTGAAGCTTCTTGGGACTCTGTAGTAGGAGAGCGATGAGAGGAATGTTCCTATTCCTTCCATCAGCTTTTTGTTGGAGTGGTTTCCTATTTCCGTCTCGGTTGAGCTTAGACCGTTTATCTCCATCACCACGAAGTAGCTGTCGTAGCTGCCGACCCTGTCGTTGAGGTAGAACCTCAGGGCTCCGGAGTTGAACAGCCTTGTCTCGTTCTCCACCATGCTGTCCGGATTCTGGAGGGTCAGGTCCCACAGCATGATCGAGAATGTGATCGCAGTGCCTGTGAGGATGAGGTCCGGATTGAGTATCTGTATCAGCATTGCAAGGGACACTATGAAGATGAAGAACGCGATTGTCACGATCTGCTTTCTTGTCAGCCTCTTGCGCAGTGCGATGATCAGGGCAATGAGCACCATCTGATAGAAGATGGCTCCTCCGTAGTAGATCGGATACCATGGACCGATGTGGAAGTACGCGATTCCTTCAATCACCTCGAAGTAGAACATCAGACCGGTGAACGGGTTGATGAACTGCAGCAGCATGAAGGCCGCACCCGGGATCATGATGAGGAAGGCCTTGGGATGTTCCTTGTAAGTACAGTTCGTGGCCTTGAGCACATATATGCATGTGAGACCCGGAAGAGTGACCTGACAGAAGTAGAACAGTCCGTTTATGAGGTAATTCAGCCAAAGCGGGACATTGATCACGTGCATGACTGTAAGACAGCCAAGGATATCCATGGAAAGGCTTCCGACGGAGCAGAACAGGATCTCCACGAATACCATGTTGGTCCTTGTGGGGAATCTCTTCGCAAAGACGAACTGGAACGTGATGGCCAGCAGGAACACCAGAGAACACATCTCATACTGGAGCTGATAGTTGTACGTCACGGCCATAGTTCTTCCCCCGATACGGCATTATATCCCATTCTGCGAATCTCGTTACATTTTAAACCTGTTTCGACTTATTTTACAGCGAAAATAGATAAGTTTAGTTATTGTTATCGTTAATCTCAGGATAAAGGGCGATTGAAAAACCGCTTTTGATGTGTTATTCCTTAAAACATGAGAAAAAGACAGATCAAGAAAATCATCAATTCGTACTATTGGGATACGGAAGAGGACATTCTTCTTCCGCCATCGGTCATGAGGGAAGAGCTCAGAGCTGAGGAGGTCTACTACAGCAAGGCCTTCATCATCTCCAATCCGGAGAAGGCAGCGGAGTTCCAGAAGAAAATCGAGGAGAGGATCGAGGCCGAGACAAAGAAGGCTCAGGAACTTGAGACAAAAGCCTGATTAAAAGTTTAGTTGCAGGTTTACTATTGCTTTTTGATTTATTTTTGATATCTTAGGATTGACGGGCCGGCGTGCATGTCGGCCTGTTTTTTTCAAAATGGAAAGGAGAGAAACATGAGCAAGTACGCAGGAACACAGACAGAGAAGAACCTCGAGGCCGCATTCGCAGGCGAGTCACAGGCAAGGAACAAGTATACATACTTCGCTTCAGTCGCAAAGAAGGAAGGCTATGAGCAGATCGCAGCCATCTTCCTCGAGACAGCTGAGAACGAGAAAGAGCACGCCAAGATGTGGTTCAAGGAGCTCGAGGGAATCGGCGACACAGCAGCCAACCTCGGCGCAGCAGCCGCAGGCGAGAACTATGAGTGGACAGATATGTACGAGGGCTTTGCCAAGACAGCCGAGGCCGAGGGATTCAAGGCTCTTGCCGTCAAGTTCCGCATGGTCGCTGCAATAGAGAAGCATCACGAGGAGCGCTACAAGGCACTGCTCGAGAACGTCGAGACAAAGAAGGTCTTCGAGAAGAGCGAGGTCAAGGTCTGGAAGTGCCGCAACTGCGGACATATTGTTGTCGGAACCAAGGCTCCTGAGATGTGTCCCGTCTGCGCCCACCCGAAGGCATACTTCGAAGTCAACGCCGAGAACTACTGATTTTCAAACCAAAGCATTAATTGATGCCAAGCCTCAGATAAATGGCCGACAGAAGTGATTTCACTCAAGGCAGCATTCCTCAGAACATAGTGCGCATGGCCATTCCCATGACCCTTGCCGTACTGGTGAATGCGCTTTACAACATCGTCGACAGGATGTATCTGGGGCACATACCCGGTGCGGGCGCCTTTGCCCTCACCGGAGTAGGTCTGGCTTTCCCGATCATCACGGTGATCACAGCATTCCAGAACCTCTTCGGAAACGGAGGGGCTCCTTTGTTTGCAATGGCAAGAGGAAAAGGCGAGGATTCTCTTGCCGCAAAGTACATGAGCAACGTTGCCTTCATGCTCATAAGCATGGGAGTGTTTCTGACAATAGCCGGATTCCTTGTTAAGGAAGATGTTTTGTGGCTGATCGGAGCGTCTCAGGCTACTTTTTCCTATGCCAACGAGTATCTTGACGTCTACCTTCTCGGAACGTTGTTCGTCATGCTCTCGGTTGGCCTCAATCCTTACATCAACGCACAGGGCTATGCCAAGACCGGAATGCTGACGGTGATGATAGGAGCATTCTTCAACATCGTCCTGGATCCGGTCTTCATCTTCATCCTGGACATGGGTGTCCGCGGGGCTGCCATAGCCACCATCATAGCCCAGTTCATCAGCGCCATCTGGGTTCTTTACTTCCTTGTCAGAAAGGCTCCGGTCAAGCTCAGCTTCAGGGGTTTCAGGCCGGACTGGCATCTGATAGGGAAGGTGGCGGGCCTCGGAGTCACCGACTTCTGCTTC
>CADBOI010000006.1 GCA_902796335.1 uncultured Spirochaetales bacterium | reverse complement strand
TCGGCAATCTTCGCACAAGCCTCAGGCGTCGGGCGCCAAGGCTTAAGGCCGCGCCCCGCCTGGCATGTGCAAAGCGCTGCACAGGCAACCCACAGCCAATGAACAATCGCAAAAAAACAGATTTTAGAAAACAGAATCTTCTATGAATTCCAGGATGCTGTAGCCGCTTTCAGGCTGGAGCTTGTCAAGACGACAACAGACAGCGACGGAAACCTGATTTCCGAGGTAAATGCCAATGATTTCAGTCAATTCGTTGAAATTGAAACATACATTGGGAGCGGTCTAAGGAATGTCACGGTAAAGGACAGGGACGGCAATGTGATAAATGGAGTTGAATACAAGAGTCCCTCCGGGAAAATTGAATTCAAGACAAAGAAACTTATAGAGTTCTACGTTTACGGTGAAGTAGTATTTCATTGATCATGACTGATTTCTCGGCGCCTTCGGGCGCCATTTTTGTCGGCAGGAAGACGCAGCTGTCTGGAGGGATGAGGCCACTGTTCTTTGAGGGTATTGATTAATCCATGGCAGAGGAAGAGAATGTGACTATGGAATGGAAAGACATCAGGGACTTTCACAAAAGGATAAGGGGAACCGTTCCCCGAATCGGGCAGAGGATAATCAAGACTTCCATAGCCGTCTTCATTTGTCTGGTGATAAACCACTTCAGAGGCTATGAGGCCTCGACAATGTCGATGGAAGCCGCTTTCACAGCTATCATCTGCATGCAGAGGAGTGTCAAAGGAACAAGCCACAATGCCATAAGCAGATTTGCAGGAACACTCATCGGAGCTGCATGGAGCATGATTTTCCTATTCCCGCTTGTCAGGATATATCCGTACTGCCACGTCATCTTCTGCTATGCACTCATTGCGCTGGGAGTACTTCTTTCGATATACACGGCGGTGTTCTTCCATCTTTCGGAGACAGCAGCCCTGGCAGCGATAGTATTTCTGTGCATCACCCCGTCGTTCATGGATCTGGAAAATCCCCTGCTTCAGTCGCTGTCCCGACTTGAGGACATAGTCATAGGAACAATAGTGGCCATCCTGGTCAATGGATTCTTCATTCCCAGAAGGAAACATCTGGATTATCTGTTCTTCATCAGGACAAAGGATCTGGGACCTGATTATTTCTCAAAGCTGTCCCCATCCGTCATATACCATCTGTCAAAGCTCTATTCGGAAGGTGCCAAGGTCTGTCTCATCACCGAGCACGCACCGGCATTCCTTTCGCTTCAGATGAACATGATCAGCTCCACCATCCCGCAGATTGTCATGGACGGTGCGGCCATCCACGATGCGAATGAGGATGTCTACCTCTGGAAGGCACCTTTCGAGGCCGACCAGGCCACGGAGGTCGAGAAATTGCTGGACGGAAAGGGTCTTAGCTTCTTCATTTACACAATCCACAACGACAACACATGTGTCTTCCACCACGGGGAGATAAACGACTCCGAGAAAATCGTATATGACAAACTGAAGAAGACACCGTATAGGCAGTACATGAAGGAAGATACCTTCCATGAGGAAGAGGTTGTCTATTTCAAGATAATCGACAGTACCCAGAACATCGGAAAGCTCGAGACCAAGCTGTCATCGCTCCTTCCGGCAGAGTACACCAGAATGGTGAGGCGCTCCGACGGAGGAATCAAGGGTGTGAGCGAGCTCTACATCTACAACATCAACGCCACGGTCGAGAATGCAAAGAAGAAATTCATCACCCTGATTCAGGACGGAAAGACAAACCTCATACCTCTGGACATCAACCTGCCCGAAGGCTACAGGTACGGAAACGATGCCATCCATTTGCTGAATCTTGTCAGCAGGAAGTTCGAGCAGCTCTTCATCCTGCCAGACAAGACAAAAAAACAGTAATTTACAAGCCGTTCAGGCCATCATTGCAGTGCCACACCATTCACATACAGCGTGTGGCCGTTTCTATTCAGCGTTCCGTTGTTGGTGAACGAGCTGACATAGGCGTCGGCAGTAAGTGTCCAGGTGCTTCCGCTTTCAATCGTCAC
>CADBOI010000005.1 GCA_902796335.1 uncultured Spirochaetales bacterium | reverse complement strand
GAATAGCACTCACAGAAACGGGCATGGAAGGAAGGCTCCTCTCCCGCCACGTACAGGTGCTCCGTAGAGCCGTACGACAGGATCCTGAGACCTGCGATTCCCTCCACCCTTTCCTCTGTGGCTATAGTGGTCACACTTGACGGCGCCGGGGCAAAGTTCTGAAGCATGATGATCGGCGAGACACCAAGAATGTGGGACACAAACACGGCCTGGACTCCCAGATGGCAGAACAGGACTATGGTGTCGTTGTTCGGCTCCACAACCCTGTAGTACCCGTCTTCACGCACATAGCCGTGCCTTGCCATAAGGGCATCGAACCCGTTGACCACCTTCAGATATTCCTCGTGGACATTGGTGTCCTGAAGCTCGGGAGCCAGGAACCACCTGTCCCTGTCATAGAAAAGCTTCTGCCTCGTCCAGTCCTGTGGAAGCCAGTCCCAGACAATGCTTTTCTCTCCGGGGACATTTGGCTTGAAGCAGGTTCCCTGGAACTCATGGAGCCAGGGAAGGATTTCGGCGGTTCTCCCCAGCCTGTCCAGGGTGGGTTTTGCCGTCTGGTTGGCCCTGATGAGAGGAGAACAGTAGAAGGCCTTGATGTCCAGGGTGCAGAGTTTGTCGGCCAGAAGGTCGGCCTCGTATCTGCCCTTCTCGGTCAGGGCATCGCCATTGGGTTCACCGTGTCGTGCAATCAGTAGTTTCAAAACAGATCCGCGTCAGACCTCAAAACCGTGGTCCCTCAGATAGGAGAGGCTTCTGTGAAGAGCCTGACTTTCCTTTACTTCTATTACCGCCGAGCAGTCGAACTGCCTGAGCATATCAAGATACTTCGGCAGGTTGATTATACCACTGCCCAGGGCAATGTGGTTGGATTTCTCGCTCACGTCATGGATATGGAAATGCCTGAGTTTGTCAGCATGGCTCATAATATAGGCTTCATCATCAAACGATGTCTTGAAATTGTGTCCAATATCAAAAGTCAGGCCAAAGTGCGGGTTCTGGAGCATCAGATCAACAGCATCCTTCTGATAATCCATATACCCGTTCGTGTTCTCTATGCAGTATATCGTATTCGTTCCGTCCAGCTTTCTGTCGCATACGTCCATGAACTCGCGAACATGTTCGAGGTACTCGGCCTTCCCCACGCTGTATGCATAGACCTTCACCCCGTTGACCGCAGAGTATGCCCCGCGGATCAGGTGCATGGTGATCCTGTCCGCCCCGATCCGTCTTGCAAGGTCCAGGCCGAAAAGGATGTTATCCATCGCTCCGCGCCTGAGTTCCGGCGAGAAATCGAACGGATTCAGCTGGTCATGGAAGTGGAGCGTATAGCCTATTCCGGTCTCTTCCTTGAGACGGACCAGATGCCCGATGTCCAGCCTGTCAGACTGATACCACGGGAAAGTCAGGTTGATCTCAAGGAAGTCCAGATTGTTCTTCCTGCAGAAATCGATGTGCTCATCTACGTTTGTGTACTCGATAAGCGATGGCATTCCGAATTTCATAGCCTTACTTCATGCTCCCGGATGCGAACATCCTGCCGGATTCGTTCTCGAACAGAAGGATCTTGTCGCTGTAGATGCTGAACCTTATGTCGGTATCGACATCGTAGTTCAGAGATCCGAACATGACGGACGACAGGATCGTGTCGCCAACCTTGATTTTGACCGTGGTCTCCATTCCTGACGGAAGTGTCGAATAGACGGAGCCCACAATGCTTCCGTTGTCTGAGATCGGGAGGAACTCGGGTCTGATTCCAACAGTCACATCACCCTTCAGGCCGTCAAGCGGACAACAGGATGTGAATGTGAACTTCTTGCCCAGAAGCTCGACCTCGGCACTGTTTCCTGAAACGGAACCGATTCTGCCGGGGATGAAGTTCATGGTCGGGTTTCCGACGAAGTCTGCAACGAACAGGTTCGCTGGCTGTCCGTAGACGGTAAGCGGCGGGTCGTACTGCTGCACAACACCCTCGTTCATAAGACAGATCTTGGTTGCAAGTGTCATGGCCTCGAGCTGGTCGTGCGTGACATAGACAAAGGTCGATCCCGTATCCACGTGAAGGCGCTTGAGCTCTGTCCTCATCTCGCCTCTGAGCTTGGCATCCAGGTTGGAAAGCGGCTCGTCCATGAACAGTACCTTTGGTTTGGGAGCCAGCGTTCTTGCAATGGCTACGCGCTGCTGCTGTCCTCCGGAAAGCTCGGCGGGATAGCGGGCTGAGAACTGCTCGATCTTCATCATCTTCAGCATCTCGGAGACTCGCTCCTTGATGGCTTCCTTGCTCCACTTCAGGGTCTCAAGACCGAAAGCAATGTTCTGATAGACCGTCATGTGCGGCCACAGGGCGTAGTTCTGGAAAAGGAATCCGACATCTCTCTTTGCAGCCGAGATGTTGATGCCCTTCGTCGAGCTGAACACGGTCTGTCCGTCGATGATGATCTCACCGGTGGTCGGGGTCTCCAGACCTGCAATCATCCTCAGGGTTGTGGTCTTTCCGCAGCCCGAAGGTCCCAGAAGCGTGATGAACGCTCCATCCTCTATAGTGAGGTTCAGATTGTCAACGCCGACAAAATTTCCCCATCTCTTTGTAACATTCTTAATGATGATCTCAGGCATCAGTTTCCTCCGATTCCCTTGTCGATGGATGCTCCTGTGAGCTTGTTGATCGTGAAGTTGACGATAAGGACAATGGCAACAATCAGCAGGTTGATTCCATTCGACATCTGCTCGACGTTCTTCTCATCGAAGTACGACAGCAGTGTTGTGATAAGTGTTCCGCTTGAAGTAAGCAGGATGAACAGCGACAGCTCTCTGATACAGGACACGAACGGAAGCAGGAATCCGCTTATGAAGCTTGATTTCTGGATCGGGAACAGGATCCTGAGCATTCTCTTGTGCCAAGGAGCTCCAACGATGATGGCAGCCTCCTCTATCTCTCCCGACAGTTGCATCATGGCGCTGGTTCCGCTTCTGGATGCAAACGGCAGGTACTTGACCGAGGCCACAATGACCAGGATCAGGAACGTTCCGCGCAGGAACACCAGTTTGGATGTCACTGCAAGGAAGATTGATCCGAAAGCCATGGCCGGAATCAGGTACGGGAAGAAGGCCACGTTGGAAAGCATGCTTGCAAGCTTCGAGCTTCTGTTCTTGGAAACGCCGTATCCGATGAGGAATCCGCTGATTCCAACAGTGACGGCAACCACGAACGAAAGCTTGAGGCTTCCCCACAGGGCTCCCCAGATCCTCGGGTTGAACAGAATTCCCTCTCCAACCGGGATGTTGAAGCCCTCGATCGGGGTTCTGCTTGTCCAGTATTTGAGAGTGATCGTGGAATAATCACCCTGGACATCGCACAGGGACTCGAGTGCGAACGAGAATATCGGGAAAATGGCCATGAAGAACAGGACCACGACAAGGATGGCCGTGATCACGTTGTTGATCTTTCCAAGCTTCACATAGGAGACCTGTCCGGATTTTCCCGTGACGGTGGTGAAGGACTTCCTCTTTCCAAGCACCATCTGGTTCAGAAGCAGCATTCCCGCACCGATGATGACCAGAACCAGCGTCATGACGTAGGACTGGCCGGAATATGACGAGCTGTACAGCGACCTGAGCATGGTGGACAGGACGAAGAAGTTGCCCGGAGAACCGACGAATACCGGAACGGCATAGGATGCCATTGTGCTCGAGAACACCAGGAGTATAGTCGAGAACAGCGCAGGCATGATGATCGGGAGGGTTACCTTTCTGATGATCCTCCATCTTCCGGCCTTGAGGATGGTTGCGGCTTCCTCGAGGTTGGCATCCATGTTTCTGAGGATTCCTCCTATGAGGATATATGCAAACGGAGCGTAGTGGATTCCCATGACAATCGCACACGGAAAGATTCCGTATACGAACCACGACGGCACGCATATGCCGGTAAGGCTCTCAAGCATGCCGGTCACACCTGTTCCCACCTTGCTGTTGGCGAAGACGTTCTTCCAGACAAGCGCGAGTGTCCAGGATGGCATTATGTACGGGAAAACGAAAACGGACGATATGAATTTCTTGCATTTGATGTCGGTTCTGGTGATGAGCCATGCTATGACTCCTCCGACCAGGGCAGCGATTGCGGATGAATAGACGGACATCCTCACGCTGTTCCACAGCGGTCTCCAGAAGAACGACAGACTGTACTCGTGAGAGTACTTTCCTGCAATCATCATGGTGAAATTCAACATTGTGAAATCTCCCGGCTTCAGATGAAGCTTGAACAGGGAGTTGTACATCATTGAATCCATCTTTCCGACTGTGAACGATGCATAGAGAACCGAATATAGCGGATAGATTATGCACGTGAGCAGGATGACAAGGAATATGACTACAATCAGGTTGGCCGGCTTCGAGAAATAGGTCCTGACCTTGTTGAGGAAAAGACCGGCTCCTGACAGTTCTTTGCTCTGACTTGAATTCATTTGAAATTTCCTAAGGGGCTTCCCTACCGGGAAGGAAAACCCTTCCGTGCCCGTCGGAACCGGCGGACACGGAAAAGGCTTCAGTCATTGATTACCGTTTATTACTTTGATGCGCACCACTCCGCGATCTTTGTGTATGCCTGGGCATAGACTGTCGGGATGTAGTCGCGGTCCTCGACAACAGTGGTCTTGAGCCAGAAATCAAGCTCTCTGTCTCCGGCATCCTTTGCCTTCTCGCTGATGGCTGTTGTCTTGTTGGTTGAATATGTTCCCATATCCTTTCCGAAGATGTTGTTATAGCCTTCCGAGCTCATCAGATATGTCAGGTACAGACATGCTGCGTACGGATACTTTGCGTTTGCCGCGACCATTCCGTAGAACGGATAGACAAGGCCGCTGAATCCTTCCATGCCCTCTGTTGCACAGACAGCCAGTGTTGTGTAGTCAACGGATCTGAGCTTGGAGTATACGAAGAATCCGACAGATCCCTCGGCACCAGCTGCGATATCCTTGGCGATCGTGCTGTCCTTGTTGATGAAGGTGCAGTTGTTGATGAACTTGTAGATCCACTCATAGGAGATGTTCTCGAACTTGCCATCGCTGACCCAGTCCTTTCCATAGTAGCTCTTGTAGGCCTTTGCAAGCTTGTCCTGCCACTCCGGGCTTGTGACCGTGATGAGGAAGTTCATCGATCCCTTCTCAAGCAGCGGGCTCTTCATCTCGATTCCCTTGAACTCGGGCTCGGTGACCTGCCAGACGTTGGTGATCAGGTTCTTCAGGTTGCCCTTGCCGTTGTTGTAGATGAACAGTCTTGAAAGATAGCAGATTACCAGCGGATCGGTTGCGGATGCATCCATGGATCCCTTGTAATCGAGAGGTACATAGTTCTCAAGATATCCGTTTGCGATTGCGAAATTCATGAGCATGTAGCTGTCCTGCAGGGCATATACATCGGCGCCGTACAGTCCGTTGCCGATCTCGGCTTCCATCTTCTCATAAATCTGTGTGTCGTCAGGCTGGTCTGCCTTGACCTTGATGCCTGTCTTCTCCGTGAATGTGGCCTCGTTCAGACGTGACGAGTTGCTGTAGATGGAAAGCTCGTTGTCTCCGATCTCCGCCTTGGCCTTTGCAAGAAGCTGATCCCATGTAAGGGTCTGTGCGTCCTTGATTGCGGCCTGCACACTTGATTCCTGTTTCGGTGCTTCTGCTGAACCGCCAGCAAAGCATGCGAAAACAACTCCCAGAACCAGCAAAACAGCTAGTGTTCTCTTCATTTTTCTCCTCCTTCTGCCACTTTGTGCAGATTATGAATTTCTATTTCATGCAGACACATGTCTGCAGCTTTTCCTTTCGATGAGCTCGGGCTTGGCAAAGTAGTGCTTGGGCATCGCGTCATGCCCGGCCTCGGCCTGTGCGAGCAGGATCCTGATCAGGTTCTCGGCAAGATCCCTCTTGGGCTCGGCTATGGTGGTGAGGTTTATCATGGGAACGGACGATATCTCCGAACCGCCGAAGCTCATCACCGATATGTCATCAGGAACGGACAGGCCCCTTGTCCTGATCTCCTCCATGGCCCCTACCGCAACCAGATCCTTGGATGCCAGAACCGCTGTGAAACGGCGTCCCGAATCAAGCATTTTCGACGTCTGTCTGATACCGGACTCGATAAGCCCCGATCCCTCGTCCACGAACACGGCCGGCTCAAGTCCCGCCTCCAGCATCCGCCTCATGTATACATCGATCTTCACCTGGTTCGAGTTGGACCTGACCTTGTCGCTTACATATGCGATATCCCTGTGTCCCAGTCCGAACAGGTAGTCCATGGCCATGTTCGTCCCATACTCGTTGTCCTGGGCAACCACGTTCTCCTTGGGCGATGTCACCCACCCTCCCAGGAACACGACGGGAACGCGGAAGCTCACCGTCTTCTTGATTTCCGAGATGTCCCCGGAAACCGGAACGATGACAATACCCTTCACCCTGGACTCGAGCATGCTCTTCACATGCTTGATCTCTATATCCCTGTTTCTATCGGAGTCTGCAATCAGCAGGTTGAGCCCGTTGATCTCGGCTACGCGGCTGAGGTCCTTGATCAGATCGCCGTATGACGTGTCGGTATCCTTGATTATTATTCCGATCGAGTTGGAGGTCTTCTTCACCAGGTTCCTGGCGTTGAGGTTCGGTGTATAACCGAGTTCCACGGCCTTGCTGATAACCAGCTTCTTTGTTTCCTCGTTGATGTCGGGATAGTCGTTCAGGGCTTTTGAAACACCGGAAAGTGACATTCCTACGGCTTCCGCGATGGTCTTGATCGTCACACTTTTATGCACTTTCCGTTATTCCCTGTATATTAAAAAGTTATTGTTTTCTAAAACGTTTTAGCTAAAACGATTTAGTGATTGTATTATTAGTGCACGCAACCAACTAAATCCACTAAAATCTGCTAAAGATGAGTTAGACTCAACTAATATGTCAAAAGGAACATAAAAAACCCCGGAATCCTTGTCCGGACCCGGGGTTGGAATGTCTTGGAAATGTCAGACCTGTCAGCGCTTCAGAAGAGCCTCGGCCTTTGCGACCATGTTCTCTGCGAGAAGACCGAATGTCTTCATCAGATAGTCGAGCTTTCCGACTTCTCCGAAACGCTCGCCGATGCAGACAAAGTCCATCTTGGCAGGATATGTCGTTGCAAGGTGTGCAGCCACGGCCTCGCCGAGTCCTCCGGCATAGCGGGCGTTCTCACAGACCAGGATGTGGCCCGTCTCCTTGGAGATCTTGTCCAGAAGCTCTGTATCAAGCGGCTTGATGGTGTGCATGTCCACCAGAGTGGCGCTGATGCCCTTCTGCTTCAGAAGGTCGACAGCCTTCACGGCCTCGTCAACAATGACCTCGTCCGTGGCGACGATGGCAAGGTCCTTGCCTTCCGCAAGAATGTTGCCCTTGCCCAGCTTCACCTGACCCGGAGCATAGCGGTGGTTGCCGCCCTTTCTTCTGAGTCTTGTGTATGAGCTGTGTCCGCTCTCGAAGGCCTGGATTGTCAGGTCGTAGCAGCTCTGGGTGTCCGAAGGATCCAGGACGATCAGATCCGGAATCAGTCTCATGAGTCCCACATCCTCAAGCGGCATGTGCGTTCCGCCGTTGATCTGGGCTGTGACTCCGGCATCCGTTCCGATCAGGTGCACCCTCTGTCCGGCGTAGTTGACGGAGAGGAAGAACTGGTCGTATGCGCGTCTTGATGAGAAGCATCCGAAGGAATGTGCGTAGGGAACGAATCCCATGGAGGAAAGTCCTGCTGCCACGCCGACCATGTTGGCTTCGGCGATTCCGCAGTTGAAGAACCTTGTCGGGAACTCCTTTGCAAACGTTCCGCTGTTGACGCAGCTTGAAAGGTCTGAATCGAGGAACACGACCTCAGGATGTGCCTTTCCCAGATCTATGATTGCGGCCATGAGGGCATCTCTCATGTCTTTGATATCGGAAACGTCTCTCATTTTGCACCTCCGTTCAGGACGCTGATGGCGTACTCTTCGTTCTCATGGCTGATCGGCATGCTGTGGTTGGCCTTGATTCCCTCGCCGGGGGCGTAGCCCTTGCTCTTGATGGTGTCAAGGATGATCATGCTCGGGCGGCACTTGACGGCCTTTGCCTTCTCGATGGCCTCGGCAATCTGGTTGTAGTCGTGGCCGTTGATCCTCTGCACGTGCCAGTTGAAGCCGAGCCAGCGGGTATCGATGTTATCCATGTTGATGACCTCGGATGTGAAGCCGTCAAGCTGCTGGCGGTTGAAGTCGGTGAATGCGATCAGGTTGCCGAGCTTCTGTGTGGATGCGAACTCCGCGGCCTCCCAGATCTGGCCCTCCTGGCTCTCGCCGTCTCCGATGATGGTGTATGTGTATGATTTCTCACCCTTGAGCCTCTGTCCCAGAGCGATTCCAACTGCTGCGCTGAAGCCCTGTCCAAGGGAACCGGTCGTGAAATCGACACCGGGGGTCTTTCTCATGTCGCAGTGGCTCGGGAGGTTTGTTCCGCCGACGTTGAGGGTCATCAGCCAGTCCTTGGGGAAATAGCCCTTCTCTGCGAGTGTTGCGTAGACGGACGGACCTGCGTGGCCCTTCGAGCAGACGAACCTGTCCCTTCCCTCCATCTTGGGATTGGACGGATCGATGTTCATCTCATGGTAGTAGAGATAGGTCAGTACCTCGACGATCGACATGGCTCCGCCGATGTGTCCGTTTCCGAGATGTGCAATCTCGCGGATTGTCGAGATCCTGATGTCCTTGGCCTTCGCAGCCAGAGACTCAATGGTCTGTTTATCAAGCATTTGATACCTCTTCATAAAGATATGAATCAATCTTAGCACTCTATCATTAGCCTTGCAACTGAACCGAGTATTTGGATATTATTTCAAAGGTTATTAAGGAGTATGTCATGAGGCAAAGCAGATTGTTTTCAAAGACCCTCAGAGAGGCCCCCAACGGTGCCGACTGCAAGGGTTATGAGTATCTTCTCAGAGCAGGTTACATCGACCAGCTGGCAGCTGGAATCTTCTCCCTGCTCCCTCTTGGATACAGGTCCATCCAGAAGATCTCCGCCATCGTAAGAGAGGAGATGGACGCGCTCGGAGCACAGGAGATTCTCATGCCTGTTGTGAACCCCGGTGACCTGTGGAAGGAAACAGGCCGTTTCTACAGCATCGACAGGGAGATGAGCCGCTTCAAGGACCGCAACGACAGAGACATGGTTCT
>CADBOI010000004.1 GCA_902796335.1 uncultured Spirochaetales bacterium | reverse complement strand
GTCTGCCAGACCTTCACGCAGGCATCGCTCGGCATCCTCCAATCCCCTCTCGGAGAAAGGGAAACAGAACCGATCTTCGGTCCGTCGGGAAGGCAGGAACGCTTGAACTGCTGGGAGAAGAACCTTCTGTAGAATGTCCTGAGCCACTTGACGATAGTCTGCTCGTCATAGCGGCCTGCGAAGGCATGGCGTGCGAGCCTGAGGACCTTGGACGGGGAACTTCCCCACCTGATCACATGGTAGATGAAGAAATCGTGCAGCTCGTAGGGGCCCACGAGGTCCTCGGTCTCCTGCTTGCCGGGAACCAGCTCCGGACTGATCGGGGTGGCCATGACAGAAAGGAGGATATCCGAAAGCTCCCTGTCGTCTGTGGTCTTTACCACGTGGCCAACCAGATGTCTCACAAGGGTCTTGGGCACGCCAGCGTTGACTCCGTACATGGACATGTGGTCGCCGTTGTATGTGGCCCATCCCAGTGCGAGCTCGGACAGGTCTCCCGTTCCCACGACGATTCCGTTGAGCTTGTTCGCGATGTCCATCAGGACCTGGGTCCTCTCACGGGCCTGCGAGTTCTCGTACGTGGTGTCGTAAAGGTCCGGATCCTGGCCGATGTCCTCGAAGTGTTGGGTGACAGCCTTCTTTATATCGACTATCTCCAGGGTGCATCCGAGACGCTCCACCATTGACATGGCGTTGGTCTTTGTCCTCTCCGTGGTTCCGAAACACGGCATTGTCACGCAGACGATGTCCTTGCGGTCCAGACCCAGGGCGTCGAAAGCCCTCACCGTGACAAGAAGTGCCAGCGTGGAGTCCAGGCCTCCGGAAATGCCGATGACCGCAGTCCTGGCTCCGATGTGCTTCAGTCTCTGTTTCAGACCCATGCTCTGGAGGTTGAGGATCTCCTCGGATCTGGAGCTTCTCTCCTTTCCGTCCTCCGGGACGAAAGGCATGGCCTCGACCTTGCGGCTCAGGCTTGTCTCGCCGGGCTCGATGTCAAAGCCGATGTATCTGTATTCCTTGTCGTTCGTGGTGACGAAGGTGTTTCTGGTGCGTCTGTCGTGCTCCAGATGCTCTAGGTCGATCTCCGTTATCAGAAGCTCGTCAGTCTCGTTGCTGCAGGAGGCCAGAGTCTTTCCGTCCTCGCAGATCTGGTTGTTTCCGGAGAAGACCAGGTCCGTGGTACTCTCACCCTCGCCTGCGTCGGCATAGACATATGCGCAGATCAGGCGCGCGCTCTGGCCCTCGATCAGGTTGTATCTGTACGAGGCCTTTCCTGCGAACTCGTCGCTTGCACTGACGTTGGCGATCACAGTGGCTCCGTTGATGGCATGGTTGACACTCGGCGGATTGGGAACCCAGAGGTCCTCGCAGACCTCGCAGGCGAGTCTGAAGTACGGCATCTGGTTGCAAGTGAAGATGAGCTTTCCGCCCATGACAACCTTCTGGTCGCCGAACTCGACGATCTCCTCGTTTGGGAGAGCCGGAGAGAACCATCTCTGCTCGTAGTACTCAAGGTAGTTGGGGATGTTGATCTTTGGGACGATTCCCAGGATCTTTCCCGCGGATGCCACTATGGCGCAGTTGTGGAGCTTTCCGCGAAGCTCCACCGGGGCTCCGAACACCACAACCATGTTCCGCGGAACCTTGGATGCTATGTCAATGGCGTTTTCCTGGGCGCTTTCAAGAAGAGCCTGCTGCAGGAACAGGTCCTGACAGGTATAGCCTGTGACGCAGAGCTCGGGGAGGACCAGAAGGTGGACCCCTTCCTCATGTGCCCGTCTGACAAGGGAAAGAATCCTGTCAGCGTTGTGATTGCAGTCCGCAACCTTTACCGAAGGTGTTGCGGTGGCGACCTTTATGAAACCGTGTGTCATGAGCAAATTGTATTACAAACACCCGAATATGAACAGTATAAGGTTTCAGGCCCCGGCTTTGTCGTCTTCGGGCTCCTCGCCTTTTTCTGTAACCACCTTCCTGAGGATCAGAAGCGCAATCAGTCCCACAACGACGGAAACGCCCGTTATGATTATACCCAGGGAGTATTTTTTCTGCTCAAGCGCATCGCCTGCTATGGTTGAAGCGATTATCGAGGGAACACGTCCCACAGAGCAGACGATGGCCCAAGTCCAGAGCTTTATGTCCGTAAGACCGGCATAGTAGTTGAGAAGCTCCTTGGGTGTTCCTGGAATCATGTAAACAACGGCCAGGAAGGCGTTCTGTCTCTTTGATGTATGGAGGAACTTCATGGAGTCGATTTTCTTCTGGGAGAAGAAGACCCGGACTATGGAAAGGCCGAACTTCTTCACGGTGCAGAACACGATTATGCTTCCGATGGTGATTCCCATGACACAGAGCAGAAGCCCTTCCCAGGTTCCGAACGCATAGCCTGCGGCCATCTCGAACGGCTCGCCGGGAATCACAACAAGGATGACCTTGAGCGTGACCATGCCCACATAGGCGATCTTTCCCCAGATTCCGCGGACCTGGACCCACTGCCTGAACCTCTCGGGCTCCTTGATGAATCTGACTATGGGGATGCCGACGAATATCACAGCCAGAGCCATGACGGTCAGAGCGAGAGCAAGAGCGATGATGTAAATGGTCTTCTGCTGCCTCTGCGACAGCTCCCTGTTCGGCATGAGTGTACTAAAACCCTTTGGTCTGAAAGTGTCAAGCATCTACTAATGCAGGGCCGGAATTGCTATAATCCGCATACGGGAGCAGAAATGGAAAAGAGAAGACTTTCAAAAAACCTGGTATTCACAGCTCTTTTTGCGGCAATCAGCGCCGTCAGCGGCTTCATTGCCGTCCCCATCCCGGGAACCCCCATCCCCATTGTCCTTCAGAACATGATGGTGGTCTTAAGCGGCATGCTTCTGGGTCCTCTGCTCGGAACGGCTTCCACCGTGCTGTTCATCGTATCGGGACTTCTGGGTCTTCCCGTCCTCTCCGGAGGAACGGGCGGCTTTGCCAAGCTGATGGGCCCCACCGGCGGCTTCATAATCGGCTATGCATTCTCTTCCCTTGCTTCAGGCCTTGTCGCCGGAAGACCGGCCGTAGGTAAAAGGATATCTGTAACCAGGACTGTCATCGCGGCGGTCCTCGGCTTTTTCGTAATGTATGTCCCGGGAGTCCTTCATTTCATGAGAAGTCTGGACAAGACCTTTTCTGAGACCCTGGCACTCTGTGTTCTTCCATACCTTCCGGGGGATGCCGTCAAGACGGTTCTGTGCGTAATCCTGGCAAAGGCCCTGAGGCCTTCCGTGGCATCGTTCGTCTTCGGCGACGACATCGGGGAAAAGGATGGCGGCAGATGATAGAGGCCACAAAGCTCAGCAAGTATTTCAGACAGCCGGACGGCAGCATCCTCAAGGCGCTTGAAGACATAGACCTTCTTGTTCCGGATTCGCAGTGCGTCCTGATCGCAGGCTCTAACGGATCAGGAAAGAGCCTTCTGATGAAGCTGATCGCCAATCTGGAGACCCCGACAAAAGGAAGCGTCAGGTCATCGGAGCCGGTAGGTCTTGTGTTCCAGGACGCCGATGCCCAGATTCTGGGAGACACACCCCTGGACGATGTCTTTTTCGGACTCAGGGCAAACAGCAGACTTTCAAAGGACGAGGCAAAAAAGACCGCACTGAAAGCCCTTGCCGAAGTCGGGCTTGAGAACAAGGCCCAGAGCCCGTCCCACTTTCTGTCAGGTGGCGAGAAACGCCGCCTTGCCATCGCATCCGTCATGGCCCTTGGACGCAGGACGCTGATTCTGGACGAGCCATACAGCAACCTTGACTACCCCGGCGTGAAATCGGTCAACGCACTTGTGGAGAAGCTGAAAGCCGACGGGATGACGATCATCATCCTCACCCACGAGCTTGAGAAATGCATGGGCCTGGCAGACAGGTTCATCGTGCTGGACAAGGGAAAGCTGGTCTTTGACGGAGACTGTGCAAAAGCTCTTGAAACGGATCTGGAAACCTGGGGAATAAGGAATCCTGACAAAAACGGAAACCCGAAGAACCTGGTATGGAGGTGAGATGAACAGCCTGTTCTCATACACAGCTTCGGATTCCATCATCCACAGGACTCCCGCAGGACTTAAGATACTCCTTCTTTTCTGCGTCCCCGTCACGGTGCTTCTGTGCCCCATCGAGGTATGCCTTGTCCTGATAGCTGTCTTCCCCATCCTGGCTCTTGTGGGAAAGATCAGACTCTTGGATTTCCTCAGGGACCTGAGACCTATTGTCATCTACTGCATGATGATAGTGTCAATCGATGTCCTGTCTTATCTGTTATTCCACAGAAATGACGAGATTGTCACGCAACGGAGCCTCTATACCATACTCAGGCTGCTTTGTGCGATCGAAGCCACATCAGTGTTCTTCAGGACAACGAGCACCTATGAGACGGGTTCTGCTCTGCAGACTGTGGAGCGTGTGCTGACCTTCGGTAAATCCCGCCTTGTGCTGTCGGGACTCTTCTCCCTGTTTCTTGGTTTCCTTCCCCAGATATTCGCAACCTGGTCCTCACTGGATCTGGCCTACAGGGCAAGAGGCGGAAAGAAAGGCATCTCCAAGGCCCTGACCCTTTTTCCCCTTCTGATCACGATGAGCATGAAGAAGGCCACGACCACCTATCTGGCTTTACTCAACAGAAGCTGATGTGGTATTTATTAATCTCAGGATAACGATACATGAAAGCGAAGAAAGCGTTTCAGACATTCATAAACACACTTTCCGATGAAGACAAGGCCAGAGTTCAGCAGTACCTCAAAGGCTACTGGGAGCACTGCGATTTGCCGTCCTCGGAGCTCAAGCTGCTTACAGAGGATGCAAAGGCCTCGCTGATGTACCTGACAAATACAGGTCTGTCGGTGGAGGAGTCCTGCAGGCGGCTCTCAAGCGAGAACCTCGGAGGCTTCTATGCCCACAAGGCTCTTTCCTGGTATCCGCTGGACGATGCTGCCAAGGTCTATCCCCTTTCCATCAAGTCCGGCAAGATGCCCATGTTCAGACTCAGCTGCTACCTCAAGGAGGATGTCGTTCCGGAGATACTCCAGAGCGCCCTGGACTTCACAATAAAGAGATTCCCCAGTTTCGCGACCATAATCAGGAAGGGAATCTTCTGGCACTACCTCGATTCGGTCAAGCGCAGGTTCCATGTGACAAAAGACAGCGGAGTCCCGTGCCAGCCGTTGAGAATCAACTCCGTGGGACTTCAGTCCTTCCGTGTGATGTACTACAAGAACAGGATCAGCGCCGAGTTCTTCCACGTACTGACCGACGGCTCGGGCGGCATGATATTCCTCAAGACCCTCGTGGCCGAATACCTTCACCTCCTCGGGGCCCCAAAAGTCAAGGACAAAGGAGTCTTTGACATCAACGAGCCGCCGATGACCTCCGAGCTTTCAAACGACTTCGAACGCCTTTGCCCGAAGACAAGAAAAAGCGGAGGCTTCGCAGGCCCTGCCGCCCTTCAGATGGGAGGAAAGCTTTCCAAGCACACCCCGTGCAAGGTTGTCCAGCTTGTCTATGACACAGACTCTGTGATGGAGCTCTGCCACAGGATGGGCATTTCCGTAACCACATTGACACTTTCTCTGATGTTCCTTGCAAACAGAAGCGCAACCGAACTGAACAAGGGTCTTCTTCAGTTCCAGGTGCCGGTCAACATGCGCAAGTTCTTCCCCGAGTCCAACACGATGAGGAACTTTTCCATGTACTGCAGCATCGACCTTCCTCCTTCAAAGGTCAACAGCATCGAGGAGGTGGCCCCGATGGTGGCGCAGCAGCTGAAGCAGAAGACAACCTATGACGAGATGTCCGTCATGATGACCACCGCAAGGCGTCTTGTGACATCCGTAAAACTCGTCCCGCTCATTGTGAAGGCACCGATTGCGAGGATCATCTACGGTTTTTTGGGAGACAGCAGGTTCTCGAACACCCTGTCCAACCTGGGGAAGATAGAGATGCCGGATGAGCTTGTGCCATACATCGAGGGATTCGACTTCATCCTGGGAACATGTGTGGTCAGCAGGGCATCCTGCTCAATGTGCTCGTTCGGAGGAAACACCGTCCTTTCCATTTCCAAGAACACCAAGGACCCGTCGTTCGAGGAACGTCTGGCAGCCCTTTCGCAGGAGCTTGGTATCAAACCTGAAATTGTGGAGACATCGCTTTATGGCTGACATCAGAATCGAGTATTCGGACAAAAAGAAAAGCAGCCTCTTCATGTTCTGGTTCAAGAGACTGCTCAAATGGATAATGGCCCTGGGAATCGTCACCTGCCCGATCGTGAACCACCTGACAGGAGGACCTCTGTGGAGCGTTGTTGCAGACGTCGCCATGGTCTTCTTCTGGATCGAGGTCCTCTCCCCCGATGTTCTTGAGAACAACATGCTCAGGCAGGTCTTCAGGCTCGGATCGTTCGCAATAATCGAGACCACCCTCATAGGGATTTTCCTTTCTCCGGGATGGCTCGGTTTCGTGCTTCCCATCATCGGATTCGGAATCCTGCTGATTTCCGTGCTCCTCTTTGTCATCAACCTGGACAAGCACCGCAACTGCATAATGCCGCTGATTCTGGAGACCCTGATAGCCCTTGTGGCTTTCATTGTCATGGTGAACATCACCGAGCAGCTGAACTGGCCCATGATCACACTTGGTGCGGTCTCGTCGTTCGTGGCGTTCACGGGCCTGGTGATTTTCCACAAGGACATCTGGGT
>CADBOI010000003.1 GCA_902796335.1 uncultured Spirochaetales bacterium | reverse complement strand
CTTCTGAAGAGCCATGTCGGAGGTATAGGGATAGGCATGGAAATAGAGGCAGTCCTGCTTGAGACCGCGTTTTGCCATGCGCCAGAATGCGACAGGGGAGTCTATGCCGCCGGAAAGAAGCAGAAGTCCTTTTCCGGCTGTTCCAACAGGAAGTCCTCCGGGACCGGGAACTGGAGAGGTATAGAGATATACCTTCTCACGTACCTCGACCCTGAGCTCCTTTTCAGGATTCTTCACTTTGACCTTCATGTCAGGATAACGGTCCAGAACCACGCCACCCAGTTCGGACTCGATCTGGTAGCTGTTCATGAAAAAGCTCTTGTCGCCCCTTCGGCACTCTACCTTGAACGTTCCCTTTCCGTCCGAGAACGGTTCGTTCTCGATGAGGGCTTTAGTACTTTGGACAATGGCATCCCAGTCCTTAGCGCAGACTATGGCCTTTGAGAAACCAACGACTCCGAATGTCGTTCTAAGTGTTTTTATGACAGTCTCCTCAGGACAGGACTTGTCCACATAGAGATAGAAGCGGCCTTTCTCACGTGTCAGAAGACTCCTGTGAGGATGGATCTTCAGCTTGATGTTGTTCTTGAGCTTCTTCTCGAAGAAGTTCCTGTTCATGCCCTTGAGGCTGATCTCGCCAAGTCTGATGAGATACAGATTCATATCGTCCGTGTTGATGTTGCTCATGTCAGCTCCTGTAAATCCCGAGTTCCTTTGCAGCTTCCTTCAATGCATTGCAGAGAAGTTCCACTTCAGTTTCTGAAGTGCCGCTTCCCATCGATATCCTTATGCTGGACATCCTTCTGCTGTGGTCGATTCCCATGGCGGTAAGGACGCTTTCAGCCTTTCCCCTTGAATTGGAGGAACAGGCGCTGCCTGCAGAAAGGCAGAATCCTTTGTCCGCCATGACCCTGAGGAAGACTTCGGATGGAACCGGTTTAACGCAAATGTTTATAATGTAAGGTGAAAACTCCAGACCTCCGTCTGTTGGCGGAGATATCAGAGTATATCCGGCTTCTGTTGAAGCCTTTTCAATTTTGCTTCTATAACCCAAAACTTCTTTGTATTTCACATCCATGACGGACATGGAATCCTTAAGTGCCGCACCCATGGCGCAGATTCCTGCAAGGTTCTCTGTACCAGGTCTGAGTCCTGATTCCTGACCGCCTCCGCGTGACAGGGACATGACGGCCTTGCTCCTGCAGTAGAGGATACCGACACCTCTGGGACCGCAGAACTTGTGGGCGCTGAATGCCGCGCTGTCAAAGTCCTCTTCGGCAGGATGGAACGGAATCTTTCCCAGAGCCTGGACGGCATCGCAGTGGATATGGATGGGACGTCCGATTTTCCTTGAATAGTCACGAACAGTTCTTACCAGATCCTTTGTATCCAGAACCGTTCCCGTAACGTTGTTCACCTTCATGAAGGCAACCATCCTGACCTTTTCATTCAATGCTTCGGACAATGTTTCAGGATCAAGGTAACCTCCTGGACATTTGAGGGCGGTGAACTTCCAGCCAGCAGATTCGAGGATCCTTTTGAATTCCAGAACTGCGGAATGCTCTATCCCCGTGGTGATTATCTCTCCGGGAGAAGGAGAATTTAGAAGTGAGGAAAGGACTATTGCGTCGCTTTCAGTCCCGCCGCTTGTGAAAAAGATTTCAGACGGCTTTGTACCGAGCATGGAGGCAACGGCAGAACGTTCGGATTCAAGGCGTCGTTTTGCCTCCACGCCCAAAGGATGGGTGGAAGAGGGGTTTCCCATGTACTGCGAGGCTGCGTTTGTATAGGCATCGATGGCGTTGATGCTCATCGGACTTGTAGCTGTCCAATCGAAATAATACATGGCTCTGTTCCTACACGGACGGGACCATGACGACGTTCTTGATGATTTCCTCGTCTATGGGCCTCAGTTCGTATTCACCCTGGTCTTTGAGAAGAACGAAGTTCGCAACTCCGTTGACCGATTTCCTGTTTTTCATAATCTGTGTCCTGTAGGCCATCCAGTCACCGCGCTGGATGCGGTATTTGACATCGAAACCGTAGAATGCGAACAGCTTTATCACACCTGCGGCGAATTCGGGAGTGCAAAGACCCAACTCACGGCTGACTTCCATGGCCTTGCAAACACCCCATGCGGTAGCCTGGCCTGAGGACCAGGAAAGGCGTGACATCCCCTCCAGAGCATAGGCAAATGTGCTCCCGAGGTTGAGAGCTGCCCTGATTCCGAACCTCTCGTACGGATCGTTCTCCACATAACCTTTCTTTATCTGAAGGGAGATGGAGACTATCTGCCTGAGGGTATCCGGATCACGGTCCATGATGCGCTGCTTCTGGGTTGCGATTATGTTGAAAAGGGAATCGTCCTTGGTTAGCAGACTGTGCTTGAGGACCTCGGCAAAGCCGTTCATGTACTCCTTGTTGGGGAGAGATTTCAGGCTGTCCGTGCAGATAAGGACCTCGTTTGCGGGAAAGAAAGTGCCTACGACTTCCTTCGAGAACTTGAAGTTGATGGAGGTTTTTCCTCCTAATGCCGAGGAGGCCATGCTGATAAGGGTCGTGGGAATGAGGATGACCTTGCAGCCTCTCATGTAGATGGATGCGGCAAATGCCGTGACATCGCAGATCATTCCTCCGCCGAGTGCAATGAATGTGCACTCACGGCCGAGATTGTTGTCGATTGCCACACTGATTATCCGCTCAACACAGGCAAAGCTTTTTGACGACTCTCCTGCTTCAAGAATGACGTTCGGCGAGGGCAGGGGTCTGACCATCCGGGCTGTGTTGGAATCACAGACCCACAGGGTGCTTTTGCCGTACGTCCCGACATGATAAGACAGGTCGGAGAAGCTGTCGGCCATAAGAACCTTTGTTCCTAGACAGTTCAGAATTTCCCTCATGTAATAATATTACATCAGAATCTTAATGACATTCAATCGAGAAGACGAAGTATCCTGTTATATGCCTTTCTCAGTTCTGGCATGTCTACCTCGTCCATTATTCCCAAAAGCGTGTATGCAGTATTGTTCAATGCATCTGAGAAGTTTCTGTTCACGTGGAAGAACACGCTGCCCTTGCCGGAGACAAGAAGCTCGATGAATCCGAGCTTTCCTTTTTCCTTCAGGGGAGAAAGCTTCAGAAGGGTGGGAAGCAGAGGAACCAGCTCGCTGATGTTCCCAAGGTTGAAAACCTGGCCGCATGGCTGCATGACAAGACCTTCGGGACCGAAATCCACTCTACCGTCAAGGCTGATGATGTCATAGAGACGGTCCCCGTAGTTCACGTAATAACCGTTGTACAGGACCGTGGCGGCAATCCCCTTGGGATGTCTTGAGGCCCGTCTGAAAGCCTTGGCAAGGGCAGGAAGGTCCGAAGATTGGATGACGGCGATGTTGCGGGTGTTCTTCTTTCCAACGTCCCTGATGACAGGAAATTCGAATCCATATACACGTACCACCTTCTCCGAAGCCTCTTTTGATGCCTTGGCGGAGATATTGGCCCCTCTGGAGGAGGATCTTCCGCTCTGAACATCATGTCTGGACTTATCCCGCATCTCGCTTTCCTTGGACATTTTCCGGAGAGTGTCGGAAAGGCTTCTGGAAATCTCCGGAACCCAATCGGGATAGAGAGGGGAAACGGTGCGGGCGTACATCTTTGTGGTCATGACTATCTCACCGGCAAGTATGTACTGAGGGGCATTCCTGAACCATGCGGAACCCGGATGTATGTAGATCTCATCTGTTGTTATGGTCCTGTAGACAAAGGCCTTCTTCCGGACACAGACATACTGGAGAAGTCCGGCTCCAAGACATACAAGAAGGTCATGGGCAAAACGTTCGGCATCCTTTTCAGTACCCTGGGGAATGGGGAAACCCATCTCCTCTGTTATCTGACAGAGCTGGTCTGTGATGTGCATGATCTCATCCATGCTCTGCATGTCCAGGTAGTTTGCCGAGCAGAACTCCTCGCGCTTCTTCTGGTTGCCGAGGGCCTGGTATTTCCAATAGATGGTCTGATAGCTCAAAAAATCACCGAACTGATTGTTGAAACGTCTGTGCGCGCTTCTTGCAATGTCCTCCTCTCCGGGAGGAAGGACGAACGGAGTCTTCGCGGAGAGGAATGCGAGGCAGATGATTACCGGTCTTACAACCTCAGGATAGCGTTTGAGAGCCTCCACAAGAGCCCTTGAATGACGCGGAAGAAGAGGATAACGGACCATCATCTCTCCGATCGATGTCAGATGGCGCATCTCGTCGATGGCCTGAAGCAGCTTCAGTGTACGCTCTCCGCTCTGCAGGGCCTTTGAATCCGGCTTGGTGATGTAGGGGAACTTCTCGAAGTCATAGATTCCCAGGTCAACCATGCGAAGGACAACCTCGGAAAGGTCTGTTCTTAGAATCTCCTCTGTTGTCCACAGCGGACGGGCCTCGAAATCCTCCTTTGAGAACAGTCTGTAGCAGAGCCCCGGTGCCGTACGTCCGGCACGGCCCTTCCTCTGTTCTGCCGAGGACCTGCTTATTGGTCTGAGGACAAGGGAAGAAGTGAAATCCGTCTGGTTGTAGTAGTTTATCTTGGCTAGACCGCTGTCAATGACAATCCTGATTCCGTCGATGGTAAGGCTGGTCTCTGCGATGTTGGTGGCAAGCACGACCTTCATCTTGCCTTCCTCGGTCTGCTCGAACACCAGTTCCTGCTCCTCTTTGTTCAGCCTTCCGTACAGCGGATAGATCTGAAGGTGGGTGTGGTCACATTCGTAGTAGATCTGCTGCATGGTTGTCTTGATGTCGAACTCTCCGGGAAGGAAGACAAGAGTGTCCTCATTGTCCTTATAGCCGCTTGCCTTGAAGCGTTTCAGAATCTGGTTGAGAAGGGTGCACACGGCATGAGCGCACTCATCGGTATCGCCTTTTGTCCTAAGCGGGTAGTATTTGACGTCCACGTTGAAAATGCGTGTCTTGATGGAGATTACCGGGGCGTTGGAGAAGAAGCGGGAGAAAACCTTCGTGTTGAGTGTCGCGGACGAGATTATAACCTTGAGCTCGGGACGGCGAATTGTGATCTGCTTCAAAAGTCCGAGGATGAAATCGATGTTCAGACTTCTCTCATGGGCCTCGTCGACCATGATCACGCTGTAACGGGAAAGGTCCGGATCTGTCTTCAGCTCCTGCAGGAGCATTCCGTCCGTGAGGATCTTGATCCGTGTGTTGACATCCGTTGTGTCGTAGAAGCGCATCTTGTAGCCGCAGTAGTTCTCGGGAAGGTTCTCCGATGCTATCTGGCTCTTGATGAAGGAACAGACTCCCAGAGTCGCTATTCTTCTGGGCTGGGTAATACCTATGACACCGGATGAGGCGTATCCGGCTTCCTTGAGAATGATGGGAAGCTGTGTGGTCTTTCCAGAGCCTGTGGGGCTTTCAACTATGATGACCTGGTTCGCCTCAAGGGCATCCAGTATCATCTGACGGCTTCTGTATACGGGAAGGCTTTTGAAATCAGTCATCAGTTACGGTTTCACCAGCTTTGCTATCTGGTCGATGGAAAGACCTTCAAGCACCTTCCTTGTGGCTATCTCCTTGACGGAGAACACATCTCCGCTCTGGGAAGACACGACATAGGGGATTCCGTTCTTCTCCGCATATGCGAACTGTTGGCCAAGGCCTTTCTCTCCGACGTAGGAATCGGCGTTGATACCTTTTGCACGGAGCTTCATGGCAACGCTCTCCGACCAGCCGATATCGTCCTTGTTGGAGACAACCATGACGTCGGCATAGGAGGAATCGGTGACGATCGGGCTCTTGAGCTCCTCCAATGCGGCGATCAGGCGGTCAAGACCGATGCAGGAACCGACACCGGGGAGGTTCTCCTTGGTGTACAGGCCGGCAAGATTGTTGTATCTTCCGCCGGAGCAGATGGATCCGATCTGGGGCATGTCGAGAAGCAGGGTCTCGTAGACGATTCCGGTGTAGTAGTCCAGTCCTCTGGTGATGGATGTGTCGAGCGAGAAATCTTTCTCGATTCCGCATGCCTTCATCATTGTGAGGATCTGTCCGAGCCTTGAGATCTCATCGACCTGACCGAACATTCCCTCGAGAATGGAAAGGGTCTTGGCGAAGTCGGACTTGTCAATCGAGATGAAGTCTATGACCTTGTCCGTCTGCTCCTGTGTGAGGCCCTCCTCAATGAGGATCTCGCACACTCCGTCGCGTCCGATCTTGTTCAGCTTGTCGATGGCTCTGAGAACGTCCTGGGACTTGTCCTGGATTCCGAGGCCAGCGAGGAAGCGGTTGAGTAGACCTCTGTGGGATACGGAGACCTTGAAAGGACCGACCTTCATCTGTGAAAGACAGGTGTGGATCAGAAGAAGAATCTCGAAATCGCTTTGGGCGTTGTCGACTCCAACCATGTCGAAATCGCACTGCCAGAACTCGCGGTATCTGCCTTTCTGGGGCTTCTCTCCACGCCAGACCTTGCTCATGTGGTAGCGCTTGAACGGGAAGGAGAGAAGGCTGTAGTTGGCGGCTACATAACGGGCAAGCGGGACTGTGAGGTCGAACCTCATGGCCACATCGCGGCCGCCGTTGTCTGTGAAGCGGAACATCTGCTTGTCGGTCTCTCCGCCGCCTTTTCCGAGAAGGACTTCGGTGTATTCGAGAGCTGGAGTGTCGATTGGTACGAAACCGAACGATCTCAGTATTCGTTGGATTTCGGACATGAGCTTCTGCCTCACAATTTCCTGCTGAGGAAGGCTGTCTCTGAAGCCTTTAAGTACTTTCGGTTCTATCATTATGGCACCCCTGGTGTTGAATTTTCATTAGAAATTTGTTGTAATACATTCTATACAAAATCACGAATTGTTCAACGGCTGTATAGATGTTTATCAGATATAAGAAAGGGGCCGGCGGACTGGATGCGGTTGCACAGGTCTATTCCAGAGAGGAGAACAAGATAGATCCAGCCCTCATCGACAGGAATGCCGCCAGCGTAGTAAGAAGATTGACCGGAGCGGGCTATGAGAGCTACATAGTCGGAGGTGCTGTACGCGACCTCCTGCTCGGAAGGATTCCCAAGGATTTCGACGTTGCCACGGCCGCATCTCCAAGACAGGTCCACAAACTATTCTACAATTCCAGGATAATCGGACGCAGGTTCAGACTGGTCCACATCACCTTCGGAAACGAGATAATAGAGGTCTCCACATTCAGAAGCACGAAGGACCATGACTATTCCAACGACAACCAGTACGGAACCATCGAGGAAGACTCCACTCGAAGGGATTTTACCATCAACAGCCTCTACTACGATCCCATCAAGGGGAACCTGATTGACTTCAACAACGCCATGGAGGATTTCAAGGAGAAGAGAATCGTCTCCCTCATTCCCCTCAACAAGACTTTCATCGAGGATCCGGTGCGCATGGTCAGGGCTGTCAAATACTCCGTGACCACCGGTTTCAGGATTCCGTTCAGGCTTTCCATGGCAATCAGGCATTACGCTCCATCGATCGGGGAAGTCAGTTCCTCACGAATGACAGAGGAAGTCAACAAGATCCTTGCCAGCGGATGCAGCAGCGAGATATTCAGAAAGCTCAACCAGTACAAGCTTCTTGTGCATATCCTTCCGGTCATCTCCGTCTATACCGGCTTTCCTCAGATGTTCGAGTCCCTCAAGGCCCTTGACGAAAAGGTCAATGCAGCCAAGGATGGAAAAGGGGAAGCCGTTTCCCGTTCCCAGATGTATCTTGCTCTTGTAAGTCCTTTCATCTCAAGAAACGAGGAGTGGGATACAGCTACAAGCACTTTTGCCGACGTTCTCCGCCAGATAAAAGTCATGATCAGCCCGATCACACCTCCGAACTACGAGCTTGAGATGGCTACATCCATGTATATGGAGTCCAACGGAATGAAGGTTCCCAGAAGTTGCATCAGACACAGACAGCCGCAGACAGCGGCACCGGCTCAAAGGCGCAAGGCACCCGCAAAGGACAAAACTGCAACTCAGAAGACCCAGAAGACAAGGAAAAGGACAAGAAAGGTCAAGACCACGCCTGAACGTGCAGATTGACCTTGTGGATGAGAATTCCACCGTATTTCTCAAGTGAATCGGCAATGAACTCCTCGAATTCGGCAATCGACACTCCTGAAATCGTTTCGGGTGTCCTCACGTAGATATCGAGGTCGTAGCCTTCGTTGCTGTACTCGTATGTGACCTTGCTCACCTTCATCGTATCGGCGTACTCGTTGAGACAATGGTTTACCATCTGGGTGATGGCAGCCTCACTGATGGAGGAAGCCTCCTCCTGCTTGCTGAACTCGGGGCATACAAGAGTCTTCTCTACGGCCGATACCTTTTTGATGAACGGAAGGAAGGCCAGACGTTTCTGAAGGCCGACACGGATCGAGTCATAAACAATCGAGGGATAGTTTCTGGTTATCTGGATGGGAGGGACCGGAATGACATGCTTGCCCTCCGAGTACCTGATCCTCATGGCAGTATCGATCTCCTCCTTTGTCGCTATGTCCTCGATATGGATTATCTGGGAAGGGTCGGGGAGATTGAGCCTGCGTGCGATCTTGGTGGCCATCTTGTCCGATGTTCCTATGATGAGGATCTTGTGGAAACGCTCCGTCTGAAGGGCGTTGAGGACTTCCTGATGGTGGTCCGGATCCTGGAAAAGAGCACGCTTGACAGCGGTGAGGAAGTTGGATTCCTGCTTTGCGCTCTTTCCTGCTATTATCCTGTCGTTCCTGATCAGAAGGCCATCGTCAACGATGAGAGGGATGTGGTATTTGTCTGCAACAAGCTGGGCGCGGAAGCTTTTACCGGTGCCGCTTCTTCCAACAAGAGCATAGACCTTGACCGGCCGGTTTCCGAATATAGCGGACAAAGACAGGAATTTCATATTCAAATATTATTTAAATTACGCTAAAATGTGAAGACAAATTTATCAGAGGTACCGTTGAAACACATCCTTGGCGTCTACAGCCAGCTACCGGCAGGCTCCTCCAAAGAGGAGTTCGAAACATTGGTCTCTAAGCAGCTGAAACCATTGCTCACGATGGTCTACAACATCAGCGACATCAAGCTGCTGTTCCGTCTCGGCATATCCGAGTACGACTATCTCGAGACCTTCTATCCGGAGATAAACATGCTCATCAACGAGCTCTGCATACGCGGTCAGATGGAGATCCTCACCTCGAGCTATTATGATGTCATCCTCTCGCTCATTCCATCACACGAAAGGGCCACGCAGATAGAGAAGACCACGACATACATAAGGAAGCACTTCTCCAGAAAACCCAGGGGACTGTGGTTCTACAACCAGGTATTCAATCCTACGGCAATTCCCGTTGTGGGACTCTGCGGACTGGACTATGTGGTCATCTCTACCTACAACCAGATCACCAACATAACCGAGGCGAACAAGCCGTTCTACACCGATGAGCTTGGAAAGGATGTCCTTGTCATTCCCAGTGACGACAGGTTCAGCAAACTGACTTCCGAGCTTTACCTCGGCGGTCTGAGCCTGGACAGATACCTTTCTGAATGCGCAAAGGCCGCAAAGGAGACCACCGGTCCCATCAGCACAATAATGCTCAATATGGACCAGCTTATGGCAACCGACGGATCGGAGAAGGTGTACAAGACAATCTACGAGAATCTTGAAGGAGAATGCACTCTTCCGAGTATCTTCTTACAGGAGAACGAAATCGGAAAGACGCATTACCTTCCGAACGGCCTGTACGGACGCGACTATTCCATCGACAGGTCCACATCCATCAATCAGCTGATCTACGACAATCCCATGCTTTCCAGAAACTACGGTGTGGTCAACATGCTCAGGGATGTCATCAGGGAATCGAAGAAGACGATAGACGGCAGGAAGAACATCGACAAACTTCTGATGATGGCAAGCTGTTCCAGCCTGTATTTCCCCAACGAATGCAAGACCCCCGCCATTCTCAGGTACTCGAACAGGTTCGCATGCGAGATCGAATCGACTTTGGCCAACATTACGGGAATCTCGTTTCCCGAGGAGACCGACGTGGATTTCGACAGGGTCAAGGAGTTCCTGATAGTCAACAAGAGCGGAATATCCTATCTGAACAGAAAGGGAGCCGTCCTAAGCAGACACACCATCCCGTCGGCACTGTTCGACCTGGCCTTCCACAGTGGAGAGGGAATGTTCGTTGATTCGTTCATCCCGACCGGTGCCGTTGCCACAAACAAGAACGAGACACGTCTTGTGTCTCAGAACTATGAGGTGACCCCTCTGGACAAGAAGAACTCGGACTTCTTCGCAAAGGCTCCTACGGTCAGTCTTGGCAAGATATCGGTCTCTTTGACAAAGCGCTTCAAGTTCAGACAGTCCAACATGATAATCGAGGTCGAGATAGAGAACATGTCCGATATCAGACTCAAGGGCTTCACCTATGTGAACACAATCAACCTCGGTCTGCCGGTCAGATGCGCATGCACAAGTCCGGAAGGTGAGATTCCAGACGGTGGAAGCGCCACGACCCAGAGCGTCACTCTTTCCGACAGACACTGTCCTTTCACCGTGCAGTTCGTGATGGGAGAGGATGTGGTTATTTCGAGAAATGATTTTGAAATGAAGACCCATACGTGGCTTGGAGACAAGTCATTTTATGAGTATACTCAACTGAGAATACAAAAGCAGCTCTCCCTCGGTCCGTACGAGGCATGCCGCCTCACAATAGGGTTCAAGACCGAGAAGAGAAAGGAGAAACATAATGACACTACAGAACAGAGCGCTCCTTGAGCAGCTTAGAACTGAATCCCAAGCAATCTGGAGGGGACTTTGACCCGGAAGGGTTGAGATCTAAACTTTCCGAGCTTGAAAAGCAGACACTTGAACCGGATTTCTGGGGAGACAAGCAGAAGGCTGATTCCGTCTTTGCCCAGATAAACGCCATCAAAGACACACTTCTTCCGTTTGAGAAACTCATCTCCGACATCGACGAGACCTATGACCTCATCGAGCTTTACGAGGAAGAGGACGACGGAAACGAGGAGTATGCCAGAGAGGTGGACGAGAAGATCCTGGAGCTTGAACAGGAGTATCGCCCTCTGAAGCTCAAGACACTCCTCAACGGCAAATACGACAAGGGAGACCTCTTCCTCACAATCCATGCGGGAGCCGGTGGAACGGAGGCCTGCGACTGGACATCCATGCTCATGCGCATGTACCTCAGATGGTGCGAGCGCCACAAGTTCAAGACCGAGATTTTGGACACACTTGAGGACGAAGGCGGATACAAGAGCGTAACCATTCAGGTCACAGGACCTTATGCCTTCGGATATCTGAAAGGTGAGGCCGGAGTACATAGACTTGTCAGGATTTCGCCATTCGACTCGAACGCAAGACGTCATACCTCTTTCTCGTCCGTATACGCTTCACCGATCGTCGATGACAACATCGATATCGAGATCAAGCCGGAAGACATCAGAATCGATACTTACAGGGCAGGCGGAGCAGGCGGCCAGCACGTCAACAAGACGGATTCCGCCGTCAGAATCACTCACTTCCCGACAGGTATCGTCGTCCAGTGCCAGAACGAGAGATCGCAGATAATGAACAAGGACAAGGCCTTCAAGATGCTCAGAAGCCGCCTGTACGATTACTACAGCCAGAAACTTGCGGAGGAGCACCAGGCCGAGGCCATCGAGAAGAAAGACATCTCATGGGGTTCCCAGATCAGAAGCTATGTCTTCCAGCCGTACACAATGGTCAAGGATGCCAGAACCGGAGAGCAGACCGGAAACATCCAGGCCGTAATGGACGGTGATCTGGACAACTTCATCGAGTCCTACCTCAGATGGAGTCAGAACAGTTGAGACGGATTGCGATTGTAACAGCTTTTTTCCTCATGTTGATTCCCGGCATCGTATTTGGAGATGTTTTCAATGACAATGTCTTCAACGTTCTAGTCTATCCCGAGAATCCGGAAATCAGCTCTTACATCACATCCTTTTTCCCGCAGGCTGTCCTTGATGAGCAGGCAATTGCAACAAAGGAGAGCCGTCGAAGGGCCGAGTTCGACAAGACGGAAGGAGAGAAGCTCGCATCCGAATACAAGTCTGAGAACGAATCCAAGATAAGCGAATCCAGATCAGAGTTCACGAAATACGAAGCAGATCCTTATGTAAACCCGTTCTATGTCCAGAGTGTGGAATACAAGGGCAAGCCCATTGACCGTAATGCACTGGTCTCAGGTGACAGGAACCTCCTGAGATATATGTGTCTTGAAAGCAAAGCCGACCTTCTGGTAATTCCCGTTGTCTCCCGGATAATGGGCTTCAACCACATGTCGGTCTACAGATATACGTTCAGTTCGGACCAGTTCGAGATGATTTTCGAACGTATATCACCGGATTCCGACAGGTTCACCGTAAGTTCGGTACTGAAGCTTTCCTCATCGTTCTTCGAACGGAAACCGTCCATTGTCAGACTGGACAATCTTGTCGACGGTGCATACGTGAAGATCGACGACACGGAAGTCTCTGTGATGGACAGCAGCATACTTACAACTGAAGGGCAGCATGTGATGGAGATCGGTGCACCGGGTCATGCATCAAGGCTTATTGGTCTTGATGTCCAGGGAAACTCTGTTGTGGCGATCGATGCATCTCTTGTTTCCGTCTACTATTCGGACCTTACCATCAATTCCTTTCCAAGTTCCACAATCAGCGTAAACGGAACGGTACTTGGAGAGACTCCCATAGTTCTCGATTCATACAGTCTTCCTTTCTCCATCAGACTGGAAAAGGACCTCTACATGGGCAAGAGCCTGGGTATTACAGAAAACCTGTCAGAAATCAATGTCGAACTCAAACCAGCCTGGATGGGTAATAAGGACCTTCTGAAACAGAGCAAGGACAAATTCTACTGGTCTTTCGCCAGATCCCTGCTTATTTTCGGAACCAATCTTCTGGTCGGGTTATTCAACGACGGGAGCAAACCTGTGCTTACGGCAGTGGATATGGCCTTCAAAGGAGTCATGACTGTGTCTGTTGTGTACACAGTCGGATGCCTTGTCGACTATTTCAGACAGACAGAGTACATTTCACCATAGGGGAACAGAATATGGCATTCAAATTCGGAATCGGAGCCAAACTCAAAGCACTTTTCAGCGGCTTCAAGAAAACACTCGACCAGTCGTTCTTCGACAATCTGGAAGACCTTCTAATTGAGGGTGATTTCGGTGCAAAGAACGCAATGCTGATAAGTGATGAGGTCAACGAACGCAAACCAAAGACTGAAGAGGAGTTCCTGGCGATTGTCAGAGAACTTCTTGAAGATAAGATCAACGGCATCAAACTCGAGCCGAACAAGGGAGACCTTACGGTTTACCTTGTCCTTGGTGTCAACGGTGTAGGAAAAACCACATCCATCGCTAAACTTGCAACCCATTACAAAGACGAGGGATACAAGGTTGTATTGGCTGCTGCCGACACATTCAGGGCAGCGGCGATCGACCAGCTTGAGCTGCATGCAGAGAGAACTGGAACCAGAATAGTCAGACAGGAGAACGGAAGCGACCCCGGAGCTGTCATCTATGATGCCATCTCAAGCGCACAGGCCAAGGGAGACGATCTTATTCTCTGCGACACAGCAGGAAGAATGCACAACAAGGAGAACCTGGTAAGGGAGCTTCAGAAGATCGACAAGGTCATCCGCAACAGGATCAAGCCTGAGAACTACAAGAAGATTCTTGTCATCGACGCCACAACGGGTCAGAATTCCATAAGCCAGGCCCAGATCTTCAACGAGGCTGTGGGTATCGATGCACTGATCCTTACAAAATACGATTCTGCAGCAAAGGCCGGAGCCTTGGTCCAGATTGGAATCCCTGTGGCTTTCGTCGGCACTGGCGAGCATTACAACGATATCCATGAGTTCGACAAGGAAGAGTTCCTTACAACTCTTGCCGGTCTGGGAGAATGATGAAAAGAACTTTTCTATTCCTTCTTCTTTTATCCTCTCTGATGTGTCTTAATGCAGAGGTGTTCAGATCGAATCAGATCGGACAGAAGCTGGAGAAGGTTCCCGAAGTTCTTTCCACCGGTTACTTCATTATGGAGGAGAAAGGAGCGCGTTCACTTTACTCCGACGACATCCTGCTATGGACGGAATACACGACCAATGAAGAAGGTGACACCATTGTTCTCAGAACTTATCCCGATTCCTCGAATGAACTTAGAAAAGTCTACAGAGACGGAAGGCTTGTTCTTGAATCCGAAAAGGATTCGGAAATCAGGAGGGACACCAGCTATGCCTACAGTGATGGAAAGCTGATATTCTCATCCACAGAAGATACGGCTGGGGGTAAATCGGTCCTGTCATTTCTCAGAAGTTCCGATACAGGTCAGATTGTCGGAATCTCTGACAACGGTTCCATACGTTTCATGTCCTCCAGTTACCTTGTCCAGGATGGAAAGCTTCTTGAGAGCCTCGTTCCGGGTCTTGTTGTAAGCGGCGAGCATACTGTTCTCGAGGACGGAAACATACAGATTTCGGAAGACAACGGAGTAACTTCCATATACAGCAATGACGGCCTTCTTCTCAGCACGGTCTCGGGAAACAGACAGACCTCATATATGTATGAGGACAACAAACTTATCTGCACCGAATCTGTCGATGGAAACGTCAGGGAGACCACCAATTATGAGAACGGCAGGGCCAAGGATCAGTACTATTATGAATACGGAGAGCTGGTCAGCCACTTGGTCTTCAAAGACGAGGGAAACATAAAGACCCTTTACAGAAACGGAAGGGTTGTCGCCGTTGTGTATTACAGACGGGACAACAGAACTGTCGACAGGATAGAGTACAACTAAACATGTTCGGATTCAGGACCGCCTTCAGATATGCTTTCTCAAAAACCCGGGGCCAGAGGGTGACAAGTATAATGATCCTTGTCGGAATAGCCATAGGCCTGATTGCGCTTCTTGTCATATCTGCTGTGATGAATGGTCTTCAGAACGCCCAGATGGACCAGTTGAGAAATCTGGAATCATTCGATCTCATCATCAAATCAGACACTCTTCAGAGCGAGCATGTCAGATACATATACGGTGTGGACGATGCATTTCGGTTCCTGGAGACAAATGCGCTATTGGTTGACGAGACCAGTGAGACAAGCCAGAGCATTAGGATCAGGGCTTTCGACGGAGATATCTACGATTCGAAAAGGATGTCGCAGAGCTTCACCGTGATATCGGGTAGCAAGGACGACATGAGCGGAGTCCTATATTCCTACTCGACTAGAAACCGCATGGGAATCAGATATGAGGATTCAATCAAGATAACGTTCCTCAAGCCTGGGAAAACCGCGACAATAGTCCCTTACACCGCAAAGCTTCCGGTTTCAGGTTTCTTCAGTTCAAAGATGAGCGAGTTCTCATCCTCAACCGCCTTCATGGATTACGAGAAACTCAGCGGAATAATCGGATCCGAGGATTCGAAAATAGCCGTCTATGTATCCGGAAACATGAAGACCGTCATACAGAGCATATTGGCCCTCGATCCGGATGCACAGATCATCACCTGGCAGGAGTACAACAAGGCACTGTATTCGGCTCTGATGCTGGAAAAGACCTTGATGTACGTGTTTCTTGCATTCATGTTCCTCATAATCTGCGTGAACCTTAAGAACTCGACAAGAAGGCTTCTTTCAAACAAGCAGAAGGAGGGTGCCATGCTCAGGGCACTCGGCTGCAGCAGAAAGAAGGTTAATGCAATCTTCCTCGGACAGGGACTTTTCATCTGCATCATTGGTGAGATTCTGGGTGTAATCCTGGGAAAGATCCTTATTGCAAACATCCAGAACATACTCGATTTTGTCGACTCTGTCGTTTTCTCCGTCTCCGGGCAGAAGACAGTCCTGGCGCTGATTCCGTTCAATGCCAGCATAGGTAATGTGGAGATATTGTTCGTCTGCATATTCATCTTCCTTCTTTCGCTGATTTTCACGGCAATCGGATGCAGGAAGATCTACAGAAGCGAGATAATGGAGGTAATACTCAATGCAACCTATTGAGCTCATTTCCATAACAAAGAGATTCAGAACCGCTGAAAAAGGAGAGGGTGAGATAACCATCCTCAGCAACATCGATCTGGGAGTTGTCCAGGGTCAGTCCACAGCCATAATCGGAAAAAGCGGAAGCGGAAAAAGCACACTCCTGCATATTGCAGGTGGTCTGGACAGCCCCTCGGAAGGCAAGGTCCTCTGCAACGGAACCGATTTCGCTACTCTTGATGACAGGCACAGATCCGCACTCAGGAATCTTCATATTGGCTTCATTTTCCAGTCCAATCTCCTTCTGGAGGATTTCACTGCTCTGGAGAACGTCATGGCTCCGGCACTGATAGCCGGAAAAAAGGAAAAGGAATGCAAGGACAGGGCAGTGGAACTTCTCAACCGTCTGGGACTTGCCGACCGGATGAACCATATTCCCGGAAAGCTCTCCGGCGGTGAGAAACAGCGAGTCGCAATCTGCAGGGCCCTGATGAACAGTCCGGAGGTCATCCTTGCCGATGAGCCTACAGGTGCCCTTGATGAAGAGAATGCAGGAGAGGTTGAGCAGCTTCTGCTGGATCTTGTCAGAGAAGAGGGAAGAAGTCTTCTTCTTGTAACCCACAACCAGGATTTCGCATACAGATGTGACAACGTCTATCTGCTTAAGAACCATGTCCTTACAAAGGAGAAATGAGTCGGATGAATCCTTTTGTCGGTATTTGGAGCAGAAAGAGAATAGCCAAACGAGGCAGGCTGACAAGCTGCATGATCCTCATTGCACTTGTCATGGCTCCGCTTGTCTGCGCTCTCATCTTCTCCGACAGCATGATGGAAGGAATCACAAGCAAGTACATATACCTGTCGGACGGCCATATCCAGCTGAATGCCGAACATCTTACTTCCGTTTCTTCGCTCATAGGTCCGGAGAATGCGCAGGCGATGGTTGTCAGCGCTGATGAGATCACAAGCGGTTACGCCCTGATGTACTCGGCCACGAACACTAGTTCAGTGATGATCAAAGGTGTGTCCGACTCCTATTTCAATGACCTCAGGATGAAACAGATAACCTTCATGTACAATGAGAATCCGTCATCCTCAAACATAAAGGGAATTGCCATCAGCCGGGCAACTGCAAGAAAACTTGATGTGGGACTGGGGGACAGGGTTGCGCTGATGATAGTGCCTGACGACGTAAAGAAGGTCCTTCGTCCCGTTCTCGTACGCATAGACGCAATCTTCTACAGCGGATATGACCAGCTTGACGAGCTACTGAGTTTCATCGATCTTGATTATGCTCGTGAACTGTATTCCGATATCTCGTCAACAACAATTGAAATCCTTGTCACACCTGAATATATGGAGCGTCTTGACGAGGTTGTGAGTGCATTCGGATCCGGTCATAGGATTTCCAAATGGAACGAGCACAACGTCTCGGTGTACGAGAACTTCGTCACAAGCCGGCAGATGATAATGATAATCCTAATGCTCGTGACATCTGTCGCAGCTTTCTACACGGCTTCAGTAGCCCAGCAGATGGTTCAGGACGACATCCAGGAGATTGCGATTGTCAAACTTGTTGGTTCGTCCAACGCGCTTGTGCGCAAGTCTGCGTTCATAAGCGTCTACACTGTGACTTTGGCCGGAATGGTAATGGGAATCTGTCTTGGGCTTCTGATTGGATGCAACCTCGGACCGATCCTGACATGGCTTTCATCGCTGGGAATACAGAGCCTTTCGTTCTATCTGCTTGATTTCTCAATCAACATCCCATGGCTTTCAATTGGCCTGATATCGCTTATGCTGATGGTGATTTCTTTCATCTCGATCCATATCTCACTGAGCAGGACGCGTCACATCACTCCGATGCGTCTTTTCACGACACTTTAAATAAAATAGGATAGCTACAGGAAAAACATATGAGTCTTGAAGTCTTCGTACTCGGAACAAGCGGAATGCAGCCTCTTCCCGGAAGGTTCCTCACATCTGCCATGGTCAGACGTGAGGGTGAGCTGTTTCTGTTTGACTGCGGGGAGGGTACACAGGTCTCGCTGAAGATGCTGAATCTCCATTGGAAGAGGATCAACCGTATCTTCATAAGCCATATGCATGCCGACCATGTAACCGGGCTTCCCGGACTTCTGATGCTTTCATCCCAGGTTGACAGAAGCGAGCCTCTGTACATCTACGGTCCTGAGAAACTCAAGGACTACATCGATGCCAACAGGCGTCTTCTTGACATGTACATCAACTATGAGATCAAGTTCGTGAAAACGGAGCCCGGAATCGTGCTCGAGACGGACCAGTACTCAGTGGAAGCTGTTCCGCTTCTTCACACCAAGCCATGCATGGGCTATGTGATGAAGGAGAAGGACAGACCCGGCGAGTTCAACGTGGAAAAGGCCAAGGAGCTCAACATCCCGTGTGGACCCATGTGGGGAAGACTCCAGAAAGGTCAGGATATTGAGCTCGAGGATGGAACGGTCGTCCATCCGGAGCAGGTTCTCGGACCTCAGAGACATGGAGTCAAGTTCTCATACATTACGGATACAATGTACATGGGCCACATAGCCAGACATGTCCAGGATTCGGATCTTCTTCTTTGTGAAGGCATGTTCTCAAGGGATCTTTCCCAGGACGCTAACGAGAAGAAACACATGACCAGCACCCAAGCTGCGATGATCGCCCGTGATTCGAATTCAAAAAAACTCGGGCTGATCCATTACAGCCCGAGATATACGGATAAAGAGCTTCAGATTCTCAAGGAAGAAGCCTGCGAGGTTTTCGAGAACACGGTTCTCTGCAAAGACAGGTATTCCTTTGTTCTGAACAATCCCGATTGAGAATCAGATCTTCGGCAGGATTGCTTTCTCGAATGTTGTCTTCTCTCCGCCTTCAACAAAGACGGTTGTATGCTTGATGCTCTTTCCGTCAAGCTCCGCCTGTGCCTCTGAATCTGAGAGGAACGGGATGACGGCGATTGTCTTGCTGTTTACGGAGAACACGTAAGCAATCTCTCCGAGAGACTGCTTGACGCTGTCGGAACCTGCCTTGGTGAATGCGAACGTGATGTCGTATTCGTTTTCCTGAGCGCTGTCGAACTCGATCTTCATCAGCTGGACAGGATCGTTGGGATCGTAGTCGTTGATCTGTTTGTCAACAGGAACCTCGACTGTCTCAACGATGGTCTCGGGCTCAGGCTGCGGAGCAACGGCAACCGGTTCTGGAACGACTTCCGGTTCCGGCTCTTCTGCCTTTGGAGCTGCGACAACCAGACCGCCTGCGATAAGAGCAGAAAGCTTTGCGACGGAATCACAGAGGCTGTCGACCTTCTTCTCGAGAGCAGCAAGATCGCTCTGCGGAACCTCTTCTGCACTGACTTTCTCTTCTTCCTCTACTTCTACCTCGTCCTCTTCCTCAACAAGATCGTCAAGTTTTCTGACAAGGGCATAGATGGCATCGACAAGCTCCTTGTTGTCAGATGCAGGAGCAACAGGAACGGCGACATTGGTGACGACCTGAACAGGTGCAGCAGCCTCATCTTTGGGAGCTTCCTCGACAACGGGAGTTTCTTCGACAGGTGCGACCTCTTCTTCCTCAACTTCCTCTTCTTTGTGGTCCTCGGGATTTCCGAAGATGGCGAAGAAGTCCTCGTCGGAGATCGTATCGGTTGTGACAACCTCAGGTTTAACAGGCTCCGGAATGGATTCTGCGGCAGGAGCGGGAACTCCTACAGGATCATCGGACGGCTTTTCAAACAGCTGTGCGTCATAGGCATTGGGAGGAAGAAGATCGTCCTCGTCAACCTCATCATCCTTGCTTCCCGCAATCATCGAGGCAATGATAATCAGGACAATACCCACAAGGAGCGGGAAGAGTCTCACAGCGAAACTGTAGATCTTGTAATGCATTCCTTCAGGACTTGTGCCGTGCTCCATTGCATAGTTGGGCATAAGGTACCTGACTCCGATTACGGAAAGAACGACAAGGACTATGACCGTGACGATTATTGTCAGAACCACAGACTTGGTGTTTCTCTTCTTATCCATTGAATGCCTCCAACTGCTTGAGATAAGCAAGCTGATTCGTTAATATTCAAATAAATTATATACTAAAGAAAATGTGATGACAAGAAAGTTGGTTATCGTATTCATCGTTTTGATCCTCTGCTTCTACAGCCTGACGCTTTCGTTTTTCGGAGAACGCGGAATCATAGCGAACAACCAACTGAAGAAGCAGCTCAAAGAGAATGAATACGAACTGGACAGAAGGGAAGTGGAGATAGAAAATCTCAAACTCCGCAAACAGGAACTGTCCACAGAGGATGGACTTAGGTCGGCCGCCATCAACCTCGGATATCAGGTCGATGGAGACGATGTATATGTCTTCCAGTCAGACGGAAGCGGCGAGGCTGTACCTGTAGGGGCATCTGCTTCGGATTCCGGAAAACAGGTTCCATCCTTCAATCCGTGGAGCATGGGCTTCTGCCTGTTGATTTCATTCTGCCTTTCATTTATCATCACACTGATTATTTGGTTGTTCAGCAGGAGCAAAGGACAGGACGATGATTCTCAACAAGAGAAACCCGGAGACACTGGAAACAATTTCGACTTTGATTAAGGATGGCGGAGTTGCGATACTCCCTTGCGATACCATCTATGGTCTTTGTGCCGCATATCCCATCGGGGAGAAGGCGCTCATGGACATCAAGGGAAGGGATTCCAGCAAGCCGTTCCTTGTCCTTGCAACCATCGGTCAGGTAAAGAAACTCTGTTCCGACATTCCGGAGGACATACTGAGCGCATGGCCTGCAGCCCTTACCGTTATTCTGAACAAGAAGGAAGGCGGAACAATCGGAGTCAGGGTTCCCAACGACAGTTTCCTCCAGTCGCTACTGGAAATGGTGGGTTGTCCGATCTACTCGACAAGCGTCAACCTGGCGGGAGAACCTTCTCTTCACAACCTCACTGCCATAAGCAAGCGTTTCGAGGCACTTGTTGATGTCATTGTAAGAGGAGAGGAGACTCAGGGAAAGGTACCATCAACTCTGATCGACGCCACATGCAGGCCATACAGACTCCTCAGACAGGGTCTGTACGATGCAAACCACCTGATCAAAGGTTTACACTGATCTCACCGGCCACAAGAATCGAGCAGACATCTACGAATATGGTCAGAAGTATGCATATTGCCATCCTGATTATGCACCAGACAAGCTTTCCGACCTGAAATTCACTGTCTGAAAAAGAAATCCAAAGTGCAATGGCAACCATTGCAACTGAAAGACCAGTCACGCACCATGCCGCAATGTTCACTATGCTGACCATCGTCTCAAGGAACGATGGCTTCATCTCGATCCAGAAGGAGATGAAATAGACACCGCAAAGAAGAAGCAGCGCCATAAAAAGGCAGTTGATGATGGTGTTAGTCAGGCTGAATACCCGCTGTCTTTGCAACATGGGTAAATCATAGCAGATTGACAGGGGTTTTGAACATTCAATTGTAAAGTATATTAACCGACTATTTTTGTTGCGTTCTCCTCAATCTAGCCGTATGATTATTACAGTAAATTCAAAAATCAAGGGAGAAATCATGGAAAACCTAAATAAGCGTTTTGAAAACATCGGTCTGAAGGCTGCGGACATCATGCTTCCGAAAAAGGGCATTGATCTTGGCAAATGGGCTGTTGTTGCCTGTGACCAGTACACTTCGGAAAAGGACTACTGGGCGGATGTGGACAAAATCGTCGGAAGTGCACCTTCGACCTTGAGACTGATTTTCCCGGAGTGCTATCTGGAGGACGGAGATGAGGAGAAGAGGATTTCCGACATCAACAGGACAATGAAGGAATATGTCAATGACAAACTGTTCGACACCTACAGGGAATGTTTCATCCTTGTAAAGAGAACCTGTTCGGGTACATCCAGATGGGGCCTCATGGCGGCTCTGGATCTGGACAGATACAGTTGGGAGAAGGGCTCAACCAGCCTTATCAGGGCAACCGAAGGCACGATCCTTTCCAGAATCCCGCCCAGAAAACGCATCAGAAAGGACGCTCCGATGGAGATTCCACACATCATGGTCCTGATCAGTGATGAGAAACGTTCAGTGATCGAACCTCTTGCCGCTTCAACCGACAGGCTATCAAAGGTCTATGATTTCGAACTAATGAAGAACGGCGGACACCTCGAGGGATGGCTTGTGGACGGAGAGAATGACAAGCAGGTCCTTGCATCCGCATTCGAGGCTCTGTATGGGAAACTCGATCCTTCCAATCCGCTTCTGTTTGCAATGGGAGACGGAAACCACAGCTTCGCCACCGCCAAGAGCTGCTGGGAAGATATAAAGAAAAATCTTACAGAGGAGCAGAGAAAGAACCACCCGGCAAGGTTCTGCCTTGTCGAGCTGGAGAACATCTTCGATCCGGGTCTTGTTTTCGAGCCCATCCACAGGGTCCTGTTCAACGTTCCGGAGAAGGTTTTCCTGGATGAGCTTGCAAAGAACGCAAAGAACGTGGATCTGAAGGAAGTAGGATGCCGCAACTGCATTGCCAAGGAAATTGCAAATACCGACGCTCAGAGGTTCGGATTCTGCACTTCAGACCATCATGTTGTGGTTACACTGACCGATCCGTCCGCGAACATCGCCGCCGGAACTCTTCAGAAGGTCATCGACGCTCTAATCGCCAAGGGCTACAGCGTGGACTACATCCATGGCGCTGATGTCACCGACAAGCTAGGCAGCGAGAAGGGGAACATCGGTCTGTTCCTTCCAGCCATAGACAAAGGCACTTTCTTTGATACGATCATCAAGGACGGAGCACTTCCAAGAAAGACATTCAGCATGGGTGAGGCCAATGAGAAACGCTTCTATATGGAGGCCCGTTCCATAGTCTGAAAGACCAATCTGTTGCAGGTTGTTGTTTTTTCATAAATCGCCTGATTTGCTCTTCCCATAGTCCAGTCAATCTGATATTTTCTTTTTCAAGAAACTGTGGGAGGAGCTATGGCTTACAAGTTGACCTTTCTGTCATGCAGAATGATTGCAACGGGGGAAGCCTTTCTTTTCCCCGGAATATCGATTTCGTAATCAACCGTAATGGTTGATTTTTTTTTGCTGTTAGGAGGCAGACTTATGAAAAAGCAGGAAGCAATCAGAGATGCAAGAGCTCTGGGAACTCCCAGGATGCTGGTTCTTGGACTTCAGCATCTTTTCGCCATGTTCGGTGCAACCGTACTTGTCCCGATTCTCGTAAATTCGTTCGGACTTCCGCTCTCGATCCAGACAACACTTCTCATGGCTGGACTCGGAACCCTTCTGTTCCACTTCATCTCCAAGATGAAGGTTCCCGCATTCCTCGGTTCTTCGTTCGCCTTCCTCGGCGGCTACGCTGCAATCGCCAGCCTCAATACAGGCAAGTACGCAGCAATGTCGGCAGCTGAGAAACTCCAGTATGCCGGCGGCGGAATTGTGGTAGCAGGTCTTCTCTATGTTGTCCTTGCTCTTATCGTGAAATTCGTCGGAGTCAAGAAGGTAATGAGATTCCTTCCGCCTATCGTAACAGGCCCGATCGTCATCCTCATCGGTCTCAACCTCGCTCCTTCGGCAGTTGCCAACGCAGCAACATGCTGGTGGCTCGCTCTGGTGGCAATCGTCATCATCATCGTGAGCAACATCTGGGGCAAGGGAATGATCAAGATCATCCCGATCCTTCTCGGAGTAGTAGGATCATACATCATCGCACTGATTGCCAGCGCACTCGGAGCAACAACAGCATCCGGAGATCCTCTCATCAGCTTCTCCACAGTGGCTTCCTCAAAGATCATCGGCCTTCAGCCGTTCTTCACGAACTTCGGCGGTTCGATCTGCAAGTTCGACCTCACCGCAATACTCGTCATGGCTCCGATCGCCATCGCCTCAATGATGGAGCACATCGGTGACATATCCGCCATCTCAGCCACAGTCGGAGATAACTTCATCGAGGATCCTGGTCTCAACAGAACCCTGATCGGTGACGGTCTTGCAACATCACTTTCCGCTTTCTTCGGCGGTCCTGCAAACACAACCTACGGCGAGAACACAGGTGTTCTGGTCCTTTCGAAGGTCTATGATCCCAGAGTGGTCAGACTGGCTGCCATCTACGCCATCGTCCTGTCCTTCTCACCGGCATTCGCCGCTCTGATCAACTCCATGCCCACAGCAATCATCGGAGGTATCTCCTTCATACTCTACGGAATGATCTCTGCAATCGGAGTCAGAAACATCGTTGAGAACAGAGTCGACTTCTCCAATTCCAGAAACCTCATCATCGGCGCAACGATCCTTGTCTGCGGACTCGGCTTCACCGATGGAATCAGCTTCTCGATCGGACAGGCCCACATCACTCTCACATCTCTTGCAATAGCCTCCATCGTCGGAATCTTCCTCAACGCAGTTCTTCCCGGAAAGGACTATGAGTTCGGTTCGGATATCAGTGGCGGCAAGTCCGGTAACCTCGGAACATATTGATAATTAGCATCAGATGTCAAAATTGCGACAGAAAGTACTTGAAAAAGTTATGAATCTTTTGTAAATTGCTTTCTGTCGCTACGACATTTTGCCACCTTAGCTCAGTTGGCCAGAGCACGTGACTTGTAATCTCGGGGTCGTCAGTTCGAATCCGACAGGTGGCTAAAAT
>CADBOI010000002.1 GCA_902796335.1 uncultured Spirochaetales bacterium | reverse complement strand
TAGTCCAGAGGGCTTCCGAGGAAACGAATGCGGCTGAACAGCTTTCATACTTTCTGGATTCATTTCTGGACCTTTACCGCAACCACAGGGATATGCTCCGCTTCAACCAGTTCTTCAACGTCTATGTGGAGAGTGAGAATATCTCCGAGGAATCCATGAAGCCGTTCAAGGATGTCATAGTAAGGATCATCGGTCGCTTCCACATGATTTATCAGAAGGCGCTTGTGGACCACACAGTACGGACTGACATCGAAGAGAAGGAGATGTTCTCAGAGTGCCTGCATCTGATGCTGGCTGCTGTGACACGTTATGCCGTAGGACTTGTCTACGATGCCGGAGTGGATCCCGAGAAGGAGCTGATGCTTCTCAAGGCTCTGCTCATGCGGGAATTCACGACTCAGGATTGTTGAGTTTCTTTTCTCCGAAAACAGTGCTGATACTCTCATAGGGTCCGAAGGCGATGACCCTGTCACCCTTTGTCAGGACCGTGTCCTTGTTGATTTTAATCGGCTTGTTGTCTCTTGATACCATCATGATGTTGATGGAGAAGTACTCCTTGATCTTGCTGTCGACAAGACTCTTGCCCTCTATCATTGCCGGAACCTTGTTGAGCTTGATGTCGGAAAGGACCTGATTGCCGAAGTTCGACATGATTGTAAGTGTGTTCTCTTCCTTGTCGGAGGTCTTCTTCTTTGTCTCAGGAACATCATTGTGTTCCTTCAGAAGGAAGGCATCCCTGATGGCGGAAAGGGGACCGAAGGCAATGAGGGTGTCGTTGTTGGAGAACATGGTGTCTCCGGTGACGTAGTGGTTCTGGCCTTTTCTGGTGTACATGAGGATGTTCACGTTGTATTTCTTTCTGAAATCCGTGTCTGCGATGCACTTTCCTTCAAGGAACTCGGGAACCTTGTAGAGGAAGATGTTGGCCACTGCATCCTGTCCGTATGTATCCAGAACCGAAATGAAGTTCTCCTTTGCAGCCCTTTTGAAGACCCTGACGGTCATTCCTTCGATCGCCTTGTTCATTGTTCTGGCAATGAAGGGGATGCGGAGGATGAGGAAGAAAAGGACAAGGCCTCCGAACCATGCGATCATGAGCATGAGCTGAGGGTCGAAATCCGTGAAGTCGATGCTGAGAAACAGGTTGATGAACAGAGATGCAATGACCACAGCGAAGAAATAGCCTGTCAGCATTGCGGCGGTTGCTATGCTTCTTCTAGTCTTCTCGCTCACGATTATCTCTGATTCCGCCGTGGTGTAACCGGCGTTCGTCAGAAGGGAGACAGACTGGAAAGCCGCTCTTTCCTTGGGGATGCCTGTGATTCTGAAAAGCACGGAGAAAAACTTTATCAGTGCGTAGTAGATGATTATGACTGCGACAATCAGTGAAACGGAAGAAATAAAGCTCATGATTCTGCTCCCAGATTATTTTCGTTGATTAAGAGACACCCGTCAATAGGACGGAATAATCCAACAATATGCCACCCCTGACCATTGTATATTTTTTTAGTTTACAAATATAATGACGACATTATAAAGGGCTATGTTGATGAAGGAAGAACACTGGAAGACGGCAATCTGCATTTTCTCCGTCACATTGATGATATTGGTCTCAATATTTGTAGTCAGCAAGATCAAAACGGGAAACTACAACAAGGAATTGCATCACGCGGTTTTTTCCGGGGAGGATCTTTTTTCCTCTGATGCGATTCAGAAAGAAGGTGTGTACGTGAAGGCTTCTGCAAGAAGCAGCACATGGACCAAGGTCTTCGATCTGAATAACGAGGGACTGGTCGAGCCCGATTATCAGGCTTACACATATGACTTCAGCGTTACAAACGACACAAAGGATGAGGTGAAGGAATTCTCATTCAAGCTGTCTTTCAGCAGTGAGGTCTATATCATGTCTGCCTGGAACGGAGCTCTTGAGATCCATCAGCAGGTGACAGGTGGCGAGCTGGTTTCGTTGGTTCCCGACATGAGGGTGTATGATCCTTCCAAGCATGCTCTGGATACTGTCGTTGTCGACGGAGATCCTCTGATCCGCATGAGGGTGGGGGATTATCTGGTCTATTATCCGAGTTCCAGCATGAACGCCATGGAGGTTCCGATCAAGCCGTTGGAGGGAACGACTCCTGGTATCATCCTGTATGTGGCCATCGGTGATAACATCGATGGTTCCACACTGTCGATGGATTACAGATTCCACAGGGTACTGAAAAGCGAGCCTCTGTTCTGGGTCTCCCTTGCAGGCTTTGTCATCTGGCTTATGGCTCTGGTCAACTACGGAATCACAACGGAGCAGATTAGGAAATACAAGAAACGCCATGAGAGGGACAATGAGATCATCAAGGAGTCCATCGAGACATTCACCGGATTCATCGATGCAAAGGACCCTTATACGAACGGTCACTCCAAGCGTGTCGCATACTATACCAGGCGTCTTGCCAAGGAGATGGGGTTCGAGGGTGAGGCTCTGGACCGCATCTACTACACGGCGCTTCTGCATGACTGCGGAAAGATCGGTGTTCCCGACAACATCCTTGGCAAGCCCGGCAAACTGACGGAAGAGGAGTTCGAGATCATCAAGTCCCACACCGTCAGGGGTGGTGAGATCCTCCATCGCTTCAAGAGCCTTGAGCATGTCGAGGACGGAGCCCGTTACCATCACGAAAGATATGACGGCAAAGGATATCCGGAGGGTAAGGCAGGAAACGACATTCCTCTTATCGCACGTATCATCTGTGTCGCCGATTCCTACGACGCGATGAACACGGACCGTGTGTACAGGAAGAAGCTTTCCAGAGAGCAGATCATCAACGAGATCACAAAGAACAAGGGCCTGCAGTTCGATCCACAGATTGCGGACATCATGCTCGATCTCCTTCAGAACGATACGCTCGGTTCGGAAGAAGGCTGAATCTTATTCTTATGTTTTCTGCAACGGTTTCCTACACCGGGCTTCTTTTCTCGGGAGATACCGTGAAGGCAACAGGTGACGATCTTTACTCTTAGACCATACCGATGTGTCGGAATATGTGGAGCAATCTATTCGCCGACAACAGCCATGAGACTGGAGAACAACGAGGTTGTCCACCTGACAATATCGGGGCTTGTTAACAAGATCCTGTTCATCCTGGTCCTGCTGATTGTCCAGATGATCGCTGCATATCAGTACCTGTGGTTTGACGAAAAGAAGGGCGAACCGGTTTCTGTAGTAGGTCTGGATTTCAAAAAGCCGTGACTAAAGTAAGGTAATACCGTTATAATGTTATTCTGTATTCAGGATTTAGGAGGGATGCCATGAACATGCAGGAGATTCTGGTAGCGAACGGAGCAAGTGCTATGCTGCTTGCAATCCTGCTGATCTGCAGGCACAAGACAAGACGCAACCGCCGGGTTACAGACAAGATATTCTCCTTTATCATTTATCTGGCCGTTGTCGGGACCTTCCTCGAAACCATGACGTTCGTCATGGACGGCCATGGCGGGGCATTCCTCCGGGTTCTGAATTTCTTCTGCAATTCCGTGGAATATGCATGCACCACATCGGCTGCGACGTTGTGGGTCTTCTATGTGGATATGAATCTGTACCGCAACACAAAAAGGCTGAACAAGACCTATCTGCCGGTAATCATCAGCTGGTCATTGATGATGGTCCTTCTGATCGGAAACATCTTCGGAGGATATGCCTTCACCGTGGACGGAGCCAATGTCTACCACAGGCAGCCGTTCGGATACATCTTCTATGTCCATCTGCTCGGCTGCTACATAGTGAGCATAATCACATACCTGCGTTTCCGTGCCAATCACGGAAAGGCCCAGTTCTTCCCCATCTGGATGTTCATGACCCCGCTCTTCATCTCGATCTTCATTGCAATCCCGTTCTACGGGATTTCCGTATCGTTTTTGGGATGCTCGATCGGACTTGTGGGCCTTTACATGAACATACAGAGCAAAATATCTCTTGTCGATGGTCTTACGGGACTCTACAACAGGGCTTACATCGAGCACGCAATGATTGACGCAAGGCTCAGCAAGAGATTCATATTCGCCGGAATCATGCTTGATATAGACAATTTCAAGCAGATCAACGACACGTACGGACACTCAGTGGGAGACGATGCTTTGGTCGAGGCTTCCAGGATGCTTGTGAATGCCACAGACCGCAATTCCGTCGCATTCCGGTATGCCGGTGACGAGTTCATTGTTCTTGTGAGGATGACGGCCGGAAACGCTGAGGAGCTTAGAGGCAGGACTCTTGCCGTCATGGATCGCATCACCGCCGAAACTGAGAAATTCAACAACGGCAGGGAAGTTCCGTACAGGATAGTCTTCTCCATGGGCTATTCGATGTTTGATACGGACCATTCTGACGATGAGTTCTTCCACAACATGGATCTTGAGATGTACAAGGACAAGCACCGCCACAAGGAACTGGAGAAGATGGAGAACTGAAGGCGGTTCCCAGATCAGTCCTTTTTACCGTACTTCAGATTATGGGCTTTGATGGCCTCAAAGGTCTTGTCACTTATATAATGTTCAACGCGGCAGGCGTCTTCGGCTGCCGTTTCTTCATCTACACCGATGTTCACCAGCAGTTTTGTAAGAAGCACATGACGCTCGTAGATCCGTTTTGCCCTGTCTTCTCCCTCGGGTGTGAGCTTTATGAACCCGCGGCTGTCGGTTTCCGCAAGCTCTTCCTGTTTCAGAAGGCTGAGACCCCGGCTTACGGAAGGTTTCGAGTAGCCCATGTGTTCACCCACATCAATGGCTCTGACCTCGTCTGATTTCTGAGAGAGGATATAGATTGTCTCGAGATACATTTCCCCGGATTCCTGCAAAGGCATTTTCGGCTCCTTAAAGATAGATTCACACAGAACTGTTTTTTTATCAACAGAAAGCCGTGATACACTTGACAAGTTAGCATAGGCTAACCATAATCTGAGTCAGTTAGCGATGACTAACTTAAATGGATCCAAAACAAGGAGAACATGATGATGCCCCTGAATCTTGCAGAGATGAGCAAAGCACAGATCATAAGGAAAATCGGTGGAAGTCCTGATGTCAGAAAGCATTTGGAGGACCTGGGTTTCAACGTAGGAGGGGAGGTCAGCGTAGTTAGCTCGCTGGGTGGAAATCTCATTGTAAAGGTCAAGGAAAGCCGGGTTGCTGTAAGCAGTGAGCTGGCAAGAAGAATAATGGTTTGAACGGAGGAAAGGATGAAAACGCTGAGGGAAGTCGGAATCGGAGAGACCGCAGTTGTAGTGAAACTCCATGGAGAAGGTGCTGTGAAGCGCAGGATCATGGATATGGGAATTACAAAGAACACATCTGTCTTTGTCAGAAAGGTTGCACCGCTTGGTGACCCGATAGAGGTGACCGTAAGAGGGTATGAGCTTTCCATCCGCAAGGCCGATGCCCAGATGATCGAGGTCAACTGATTTTTTTTGAGAGTACGGTTAGCAATTGCTAACTACAACTGACTATAAGGAGAGGCTTTATGAATATCAGAATTGCTCTTGCAGGCAACCCCAACAGCGGAAAGACAACACTGTTCAATGCCCTGACCGGATCGAACCAGTTTGTCGGAAACTGGCCCGGAGTCACTGTTGAGAAGAAAGAAGGAAAACTGAAGAACCACGAAGGCGTGACAATTACCGACCTTCCCGGAATATACTCGCTGTCCCCATATACCCTTGAGGAAGTCGTCGCACGTGATTATCTGATCACCGAGCGTCCCGATGCGATACTGAACATCATCGATGGAACAAACCTTGAAAGGAACCTTTATCTGACCACCCAGCTGGTCGAGCTCGGAATCCCCGTGGTTCTGGCCGTCAACATGATGGATGTTGTCCGCAAGAACGGTGATGTCATAAACACACAGGAGCTTTCAAGACAGCTCGGTTGCAAGGTAGTTGAGATCTCGGCTCTTAAGGGAACAGGAGTGATGGCTGCGGCCGAGGCTGCCATCGAGGCTGCGAAGAACACAAAGACAGTACCTCAGCATACTTTCTCCGGTCCTGTGGAGCATGCGCTTGCCCACATCGAGGAGGCTGTCGTCCACGACCTTCCCCAGGAGCAGCAGAGATGGTATGCCATCAAGGTCTTCGAACGTGACTGCAAGGTCATGAAGCAGCTGACAATCTCTCCCGAGACCCTTTCCCACGTGGAGGATGACATCAGGGATGCAGAAAAGGAACTTGACGACGATGCGGAGAGCATCATCACCAACGAGCGCTACATCTACATTGCCGGTGTGATCAAGGCCTGTTACAAGAGAAGGAAGACCGCCGGCGCATCCACATCGGACAAGATCGACCGCATTGTTACAAACAGATGGCTCGGACTTCCGATCTTCGCCATCATCATGTTTGTCGTCTATTGGATTGCCATGGTCGGTGTCGGAACACCTGCAACCGATTTCACAAACGACAAAATCTTCGGCGACGGCTTCCATCTGTTCGGAATCGACGGTGGCTACACCGAGCTTTCTGAGGAGTATTCAAACGCATCTCTGATTGTGGACGGTTACGATGCATATGTGGAGGAAAACGGCAAGGCCCCTGTAGGTGAATTCGAGTACGCAGTCGAGGACGAAGAGACTCTGGAAGTTTCCTACGAAGTTGCAACGATAGCCGAATATAAGGATGCTGTTGAAGTTTTGGATAGAATAGGCGAGGAACCGGACCCCGCTGATTATGGAGTATGGGTTCCCGGAATTCCGGCCCTTGTCGAGAAAGGTCTGGATGCGGTGAATGCTGCCGAATGGCTCAAGGGTCTGATCCTTAATGGAATTGTCGCCGGTGTCGGAGCCGTCCTGGGCTTTGTCCCTCAGATGCTGGTGCTGTTCCTGCTGCTTGCATTCCTGGAGGCCTGCGGCTACATGGCAAGAATCGCATTCGTGCTTGACCGTGTGTTCCGCAAGTTCGGCCTCTCCGGAAAGTCCTTCATCCCCATGCTCATCGGCGTGGGATGCGGAGTTCCCGGTATCATGGCAAGCAGGACAATCGAGAACGAGCGTGACCGCCGCATGACAATCATGACAACCACTTTCATCCCCTGCGGTGCAAAGGTCCCGTTCATAGCAATGATTGCCGGAGCCATCTTCGGAAAATCCCCGTGGGTCTCCACCTCCGCCTACTTCATCGGAATGGCTGCCATTGTCATTTCGGGAATCATGCTCAAGAAGACAAAGATGTTCTCGGGCGAACCCGCTCCTTTTGTCATGGAGCTTCCGCCTTACCACTGGCCGACAGTCGGCAACGTTCTCAGATCCATGTGGGAACGCGGATGGTCCTTCATCAGAAAAGCCGGAACGATAATTCTCCTTTCCACAATCGTTGTCTGGTTTACGAGCTTCTTCGGCTTCACCGCAGATGGTTTCCGCATGCTGGCAGACGATGAGCTTGACCTTTCCATCCTGGCTAGGATCGGCAATCTGATTGCCTGGATCTTCGCTCCTCTCGGATGGGGAACATGGCAGGCTGCGGTTGCATCCATCACCGGTCTTGTCGCCAAGGAAAACATTGTCGGTACAATGGGAATCCTCTACGGCAGCGGCGATGCAACCGTGTGGCAGGCACTGGCGCAGGCATTCAATGGAATCACCGGTTACTCCTTCCTGGTATTCAACCTTCTGTGCGCCCCGTGCTTTGCCGCCATCGGTGCCATCAAGAGAGAGATGAACAATCCCAGATGGACCTGGTTCGCCATCGGCTATCAGTGCGGTTTCGCCTACCTTGTGGCCTTGATGATCAACCAGTTCGGAAAGCTGTTCACCGGTAAAGTGAACATCATCGGACTTGTGTTCGCTCTGGCATCACTTGCACTGATCGTCTACATGCTGTTCATCAAGAAGTACAAGGAAGCCACAGTGAGGAAGTAAGGGAGGAAAAACATGAGCGTCGGAACAATCATCATCACACTCGTACTTGTCGGAATTGTCACTCTGGTGATTGTGGGGATGGTCAGGGACAGAAAAAAGGGCAAGGCCTCCTGTTGCGGAGGCTGCGCCCACTGTGCCATGGCCGGAATGTGCCACAAGGCCAAGGAGGGCAGCAATCAGAGCTGCAAGTGCGGATGCTGCAAGTGACAGTCAGGTGAATGATCTGTTCCGGATCTCATGATTCAGGGTTGTCCCTGTCCTTTTCCCCGCTTCCGTATACCATTTTCTTCAATGTGCCGGAAGCTTTCTTTCCCAGTATTTTTTTCAATATGGTTTTGACGGGTCTGAGGAGTCTGTTCTTTAGGACCCGTCTGCTGTGTTCTTTTCTTCGCTCTTCCGGCAACCAGCTGGCGGAATACCAGTGGATTGAGACAGTATCAGGAGTGATTGTCTTTATTCCGGTTCTGTATGAAAGAGGGCAAAAGAAGCTCGTGGGGAAAACAGCCACGTTATCGGGCAGCACCTGCATGGTGTTGTCCTTTCTCAAGCCAAGTTTCACAAGGGCTTCTGTGTTCCTTTGGGGACAGGAAAGAAGATCAAGGCTTCCATCAGCCTTAACGAACGGAATCTCCATGTAATCCGACATGAGGAGTTTGAGGACAGAGGCACCTTTCTCAGCTCCGAAACCCAGTCCGGTTGCAACCAGATAGTTGTCTTCAAAACCGAAAAAGGCAGAATAGTTCAGGAAAGAATCCAAGGATTTGATCAGTTCCACATCTGTGTCCAGATAGATTCCGCCTTCCTCATAGACGACATGGAGGCGGACGAAGTCCGTCACAAACGCCCACTTTTTGTTTTCATAAGCCTGACGAACATACAACGGGGCTGATGAAGTATCGTAATTGCCTTCATTCCATTCGATGATTTCATAGTCCGGGCAGTACTTGTGCCAGCTGTCCAGACAACGCTCCGCAAGAGGTGGTTTTGTGCCGTTTCCGAACCAGCAATAATGGATTTTCTTTGGTATCATTCTGTTTCCCCATTCCCGATTCTACGCCATATTCATGGAGCAGACCATATTTTCATTCAAATCTTTCCTGCCATCCTGTAGACGGTCTTGTAGACCCTCATGACGGGAAGAGGGCTCTTTAGGACCATATCCCGTTTGTCACGGTATTTGTTTGTATTCAGATAATATGTCCTGTAGAACTCATCGTTTCTCAGTTTCTTTATCTCATCCCTGATATAGCTCCATTCCTCATCGGAAATGAACGCTTTTCTTGATATGTCCCGCAGAATCTTGCAGATCCAGTGCTCGGCACTTTCCACAAGCTCGCCGTTGCCTTCCTTTGACCATTTTCTCGCATATTCAAGACGTCTTTTGCATACTTTCTTCTCCGAGATGAAGAATTTCGGATTGTATTTTCTGGACATGCTTCCCACAGTCTGACGCCAGTAATACATTACTTCGTCAACAAAGAGTATCGTCTTTGCGCGGTCCACCAATACGAGGCTCTGGTAGAGATCCTCACCGTTTGAGATGTTTTCAATATCCTGATAGACCTCTTTGTCCAGGAAAATCGAACGTCTGACACATTTTGTCCAAACGTTGTTCATCTTGTCCGTTCCGCAGAGGAGTTTGTACAGCTCATACTTGCCGTCTCCGGAAAAGACCGTTCCGGATTCGAACGGGTAGGAGAAGGCGGGCTTTCTGGTATCAAGGTCCTTTGTGGCGTTGTAGCATATGATGTCAGGATTGTGTCTTTCAATCAGATCCAGAAGGCGTGGCAAAGTGTGCTCCAAAAGAACATCGTCGGAGTCGACGGAAACGATGTACTCTCCGTTGGCAAGTCCGAGTCCAATGGATCTCGTACTAATCAGACCATGGTTCTTCTGGTCAATCAGCTTTGCGTTGACATTGAATTTCCTGAGTACCTCATTGCAGATCTCCAGGCTTCTGTCTGTGGAACCGTCGTTGATTATGATGAATTCCGTTTTTTCAGATGCCTGGTTGAAGAGCGACACGAGGCATTGCTCAATGTATTTTTCCTGATTGAATATGGGGACGATGACCGAGATCACAGGGGTTTCCATGCTTTCTTCCTTCTTCTGTCCAGACGGTTCAGAATGATTTTCTTGATTCGTGTCAGGAATGCATACAGACGGGGACTGACAGGAACCAGATTCATGAACATTTTATCGGAATATCTGTATTCTTTACTTGCTTTGAAGTATTTCCTGTAGCTGTAGAACGTTTCAACCAGCATGTCGAGTGCTGCCCGGTCCTTCATGGAACTGCGGTAGTAGATGTAGATATCCTGAAGGCACATGTTGCAAAGCGAACTGTAGGCGATCTCCGCAACACGTGGATACTGCTTCTCTGTCATCTCTCCGATTTTCCGATAGGTGAGAAGTCCGCTCAGTTTTCGGGGTGTCAGCGGAGAATAGGATGCCGTTACCCCTCCGCTGTCATGATTGTAGTGGTACAGCGGAACAGGATCATATGCTACGGTTTTAATGAACTGGAAGTATCGGACTGCGAAATGAAGGTCCTGAACCATACCCAATTCCGTATCGAAACGCAGGCAGTTGTCTCTGATGACCTTGAGATTGTACATTTTGTTCCATGCATAGCCACAGAATCCGTTGGGTTTCATCAGCATCTCCATGGCTTTTGCACTGTTCAGGACACAGCTTTTTTCCCCTTCGTTCCAGATGCGCCTTTTATTCTCCATTTCATCATAGAAACCGCAGACTGCAAGGTCTGCATTCGATGTGTTTCTGATTTCGATGAGCTTTTCCAGATAATCGGGTTCCACCCAGTCGTCAGGGTCCGGGAAGATGATGAACTGTCCCTCGGCATGCTCTATGCCGAAATTCCTGGCTGAGGAAAGGCCTCCGTTCTGTTTGTGGAAAACGCGGACTTCCGGCCGGTTTTCGGCTTCCTTCTCACAGATTTCGGAGCTCCCGTCGGTCGATCCGTCATCAACGATGATGATTTCAAAATCCCTGAATGACTGTCCGAGAAGGGAATCCATCGCTTTATGGAGGTATTTACCAGTGTTGTATACGGAAAGAACAACGGTTATCAGCATTCCATCCTCCTTATGCCCGTTTCAGGAACTTCTTCATCACAACTCCTGCCGTTTTGTATTCAGGAAGAAGTCTGTAGATTCCAAAGAATATCATGTTGCCGACTATCAAGCAGATTATGCCTCTGCCTGCCATGAACAGCAGGCATGTGATGGCGTTTTCAGCATACACCGGGATGAAATTGCAAAGCAGGAAGGATAGTGCGCAGGCAATTGCGGTTGATGCAGCGAACATCATGAGTTTCAGAACATAGTGAGACTGTTTCTCATTGGTGAAATAATGCTTGAAAAGAATCCTGGCACCCCACAGCGAATCGATGAAGATGTGGCAGATTATCGTGGACAGCATGACTCCTGCAATGCCAATGTACTGGACCAGGAAGAAGTTGAGTGTCAGGTTCGTTATTCCGTCGACAATGGGTCTTGCCCGGTCTTCCCACCACAGACCTCTTGCCTGTCTGTACTGGAAGCAGATGTTGCCCATCCTTTCGGTGAAGAAATAGACTACGAACAGGAGCATCAGTCCGTCTGAGAGCATGTTGTGCTTTCCGACCCACAGTCTGATGAAAGGCTGGTAAAGACATGACATTCCCACACAGATCAATCCCACGACCCACATGAACAGAAGCTGGAAGCTCTTGAAATCGCGGTAGTTCTTCTCCGTGGTCTCCATGGCGACGCTGTTGCCAATGCTTGACAGCGTGCTGTCCGTGAGGATGCTGGAGATTCCCACGACCGTGGTGACTATCAGGAAATAGTTCTGGTAGATTGCCAGGATCTCAAGACCCAGGAATGCGGAGAGGATTATGCTGTCGAACGAGTTGCGCAGAACATGGCTCAGACGGAACATGAAAAGACCCGTCACTCGCTTCATGATGTCTTTCCTTGCATCCTTGGGAAGGTTTCCTTCGCAACGGTACTGTGGGAATGTCTTCTTGGAGACGACCCAGTAAGCCAGGTTCTGCCCCACCTGGATAACAGGGATCGCGATGCAGAAGATGTAGTAGTTCTTGAACAGCATCAGAAGCACGACCTGGATGGCGCAGAGAATGATCTTTGACATCGACTGGATTCTCTGGATCCTGCTTTTCCGTTGGGAAGCGTCCAAAAGACAGTTCCTGTAAGAGAAAAGGAAGTAACTGATACTTGTGTCCGCAAGGCGGATCAGATAAAGGACTGTGATATTTAGTCCGTCCGGAAGGTCACCGTGGATAAGCTTCGGCAGAAATGGAATGAGCAGGAGGCCTACGCCCATTATCACGCTTCCGACAATTCTGTAGATCTTCCTGTAGAGATTCAGAAGGGCGTTGACAGTTAACTCATCCTTTTGGGCGATTGGCTTGTACATGGAGAAAACGATTGCCGACCCGAAGCCGAGCTCCGCCAGGCTCAGGACCTGAAGCATTGAGGTGAACAGTCCGTTCAGGCCCAGGTACACATTTCCCAGGGAATAGATGAGTGCCGTTCTGGTTATGAAGCTTGTGAGCGGGGTTATGAGTTTGAGAACCGCACCGCTTTTCATGTTGCGCCGTGCGTAGGTCATTCTCGATTCCTGTTTGTCCGCCATCTGAAGATCGCGTTTTGCCTTCTTCTTGAACGAGACCAAAATCACGGCAACTGACAGGCTTGTCAGGATGCATATCAGCATGACTGGGAAAACGGGAAGGTGAAGCCTGCTGTAGAGCACTGTTCCCAGGAAGGCGCAGCAGAACGGCTGGTGCCAGAGGTAGATGACAAGGGATTCTCTGCCAAGGAAACCGAAGAACCTTCTTCCGTATCTTGAAACAGGGAAGATGCCCTTTTCAAAGATCTTTCCCAGAAGAACCATGATACCCGGCAGAAGGACATCTCCGGCAATATAGACGGCAAACCGCGTCCAGCCTGCCACGCGGAGCGAGTTTCCCGAGAAGTCCGAGAAGTATTTGACTCTGATGAATACATAAGCCAGACCCAGAGCTCCCCAGATCCATGCGAATGTATCGGATATCTTCATGTCCGCCATCAGGATTCCCAGGCAGAAAACAGGCAGATACAGGGAGATGTAGTCATACAGACGCCACCATTTTCCAAGTGACAGACTGTCTCGGACTGCAAGCCCGGCAATTCCCAGTGCAATCAGACAGATGCATACCACATTTGTCTTTTTGCCTTTTGAAATGGAATCGGTAAGACTGACAATCAGCGTTATTATGATCAGAACAAGCAGAAACCACAGATGGTATGCCCATGGATTGTTGGCCTGGATTGCAGATAATGCGTAGGGGCCGATCTTGATCTTGTTGAATCCGGCTTCGGCAAGGAGCTCCTTCAGCGTGGGGCTGTTCATGGTCAATGAGAAAACAGCGAAGATGAAGAAGGAATAAAGAATCCAGACCGGGAACTGGACAGTCAGCCGTTTCTTTGCAATCTGAAGAGGGGTGCTTCCTTTTTTTTCGGATAATCTGTAGCTGTAGCCAGACAACCAGAAGAACCACGTCATGTGGAACATGTAGATGCTTCTGTACAGAATATCAAGAAAAGGGGAGGCCATGCGCATTCCGTCCTGCATGCTGTGCCCCAAAAGCACAAGCAGCATGGCAACTCCTTTGGAAATGTCTATCCAGACAAGACGTCCGTTCTTCTCTTTGTCCATAAATCTCAGTATATATCCACAACAACCAGCTCAGGTGGATTGTTGACTCTTATCTTGCCTCCGATTCCGCGGCTGACTACGACCCATGTGTTGTTTACCTTGCGTGCTCCGTCCGTGAACTGGGGGAAGAAGCCCGAGACAGAATGGTATAGTCCTCCGACGAAAGGAATCACTACAATTCCACCGTGGAGATGCCCGCAGAGAGCCATATCCACATTGCTGTTCACCAACGGCCCGCCCTTGAAGAAGTACTGCGGATAATGCACAAGGAGAAGCTTGTAGTTCTCTTTCTTGATGTAGCGCTGCCAGAAATCCTGTGAGTATTCTGCATCAAGAGCCTGCGGATTTGCTGAAAGGCCGCCGATGTCTATTAGGTTTCCGTTGACATTGATTGTCTCGCACCTGTTATGCAGCACATGAACTCCCAGGTTTTCAAGATCGACGTTGACTGTGCTTGTCTGCTTGACCCTGATGACTTCCTTCTCATGATTTCCGTAGCAGAAGTAGACTGGAGCGACTCCGACAAGCTGTCTGCAGAGCTCAACCACCACAGAGTAGTCCGTCTCATGCATGTCTACCATGTCTCCGGTCATGGCAATCAGATCCGGTTTCAGACGGATAATCTCATTGACCAGCTCGGAGTTGTTTTCTCCGTATTCCTTGAGGTGGAGATCGGAAAGATGGACAATACGTATACGGTTGTCGATCTTCTCGTCCTCGATCTCATAGAATGTAACCACATATTTCGAGTTGTCACACAGACGTATCGTCACAAAGACGGCAAGTACAATGAGCAGAATTATGAATGCCAATCTGGCGATCCGTCTTTTTGTAATGAACTTTTTCTTCGGAGATTCCTGCTCGTTTGTCTTTTCCTGTTCTGTGTTTTCTTCTATTGTTGCTTTATTCATGTGGATCTCCTCTTTGAATCCGGGATTATCTTTTTCGTAAGAGATTCGGCAAAGGCCTCTTTTTCTCTCAATACCATAGCCAAGGGCAGTACATGCCATGCTATCTGTGGACTGTATTTCTCAATGGTGTTGTCGGTCATGAATGTCACGAACATCAGCAATGCGATTGCAAAATACATCCTTGCCACCCGTAGGGAATAGGTTTTCTGCAGAAAGGTATATGTGAAGACATAGGTCACAAGACCCCACAGCACACTCATGATCATTCCAAGCTCAATGTACAGACGCAGGACATCGCAGTGAAGGCGCCTGTTGCCCGTGACTTCAAGAACCTCAAGAATCTTGGAGACTCTTCCGAATCCCAATCCCATGTATACGGGACTGATGGTGTAGAAGGGTTTGACATGGCCGTAAAGGCGTTTTCTTCCCATCAGGTTTATTCCGAAATGATCGGTGATTTCGAACCATACATCCGTTCTGATCAGTATTACAAAACCCAGGCTCACCGCAACCAGCAAAAGTCCGATGATCACGGTATAGAACACCTGATTCTTTTTGCTGAAAAGCCTTGCAATTACGGCGTACACGATTCCGACTGCAAGTGCGGGAAACAGGATTCTTTTCAGGCCGGTGATGAAGTAGAAAGCGAGTGCCGCAATATAGAACTTGCGCCAGTGCTCTTCCTTTCCATCGACAATGTAATACACAAGCAGTATTCCGATGCCGAATGTCAGGTCCTGTACTTCAAGCTTTGTGGATATGACATTGTCGACGGAACCCATGGACATGAGGAACTGGGCGAAGCCTGTGATGGTGGACATCACTCCGTAACGGCGCATGACGTCCAGCAATATCAATGTGTTGGCGATGATGAAACTCAACGCCGTGTATTCGATGGCTTTTCTTCCGAACATCACTCCTGCGAAAAGCAGCATGATCAGAAGCAGGATCTGATACAGTGCCAGTGACGAACCTCTCAGGATGGAAGCCAACGACTCACGTTCCCTTACCCAGAGAGCGATGGACCACGTCACGATGATCAGATTCGGAATCATCTGGACTGCCATGACATTCATCGATGTGTTGATGCGGGAAGTGTTTCCGGAGACAAATATCCAGACTATGCCCAACAGGATGACAGCAGCATATGCAAACTGGGTCGCATACCAGGGTATGTTGACCAGGAGGAAGTAATTCCTCATGTTCGATATGGCTATGAGAAATGCATAGATCAGTCCCATGACCGGTCCTGCGAATCTCTTCTGCTGTTTCATCGAGGAGGAGTATTCCATCTTACTCTCCAATGGTTGGGGTAGCCTCTTCTTCGGCAACAACAACGTTCTCGATTCTCAGCTGGGACATAGCCATTGAAACCAGCTCCCTGATTGTTCTTGGGCTGTTTTCGGTTGCAGTAGCATTTGCGATCTTGTATCTGATGACGACTCCGTGTTCACCGCGGTTGAAGTCCGCGATGGATCTCTTCAGGACATTGTTGAAGAATGTGGCACGGGCAACATCACAGCTTGGGAACAGACCCATGAACGTAAGGCTTCCGTTGTATCCGACAAAACCGAACTGCTCGGCGCTGTCCTTGATGTGGGTTGCGAACACTCGCAGAACCTCGTTTCCGGCATCACGCCCCACGACGGCATTTATGTCGTTCATGTTCGTCAGGGATATGACGACAACGGTGAACGGAACAGGCAGCATCTTGTTGCCGTACTGTTTTATCTCGTTGTCGCACTTCATTCGGTTCGGCAGATCCGTTGCCGGATCGGTGTAGAAATGGTATTCGACGAAGTCAAGGCTTCTTCCTAGGATGACAGCCACAGTCACACCGAAGATGAAGAACACAACTACGATCAGAACAGTGTAGAGCTTGACGTTGATTGTTTCCTTGACGTTGACAGTGGAACGGACCATGAAGTTTTTCATGACCTCTTTCTGGATATGCTCGGAAGCTGTTACGCTGAGAAGTTTGTCCAGAACCCTGAGTCTTGCTTCAATGGAGTCTATCAGTTCCTCGACCTGATTCTTTGCCTGCGGATCCACAGTCGTGAATGTCCTGTTCCTGTCATCGCGGAAGGCGGAGAAAACATAATCGCAGTACTCGTTGTCTTCCTGTCTCTGCTCTATTTCGGATCTGAGGGTGATGTAACGCTGAAGGACGGTATCGTATGTGTTTGTCGCTTTGGAAACATTCTCATCCGAGTTCTTGTAGACGGATCTGATGACGTAGTTGTTTCCTGAAGACTGCAGCAAACCTGTTTCCGTGGTGTCGCTGCCCCAGTGGTAGAGCATTGTGTCTTCATTCTTGCGCTCATAGTTCGTGAGCATGTTCTCCGCAACCTCAAGAGCCTCGGTGTAGTTCTTTATCGCAAGGGTGTTCTGGTTCTTGCGGTACTGGTACCTGGAAATGAGAAGGTCAGGATTGGATGTGACATGGTTCTTGAGAATCAACGAATACAGCGACGGCAGATAGATTGTATAGATGAGGTTGTATTCGTTGTAAAGGTCTTGGAAACTGTAGCCGGAGGCGGAGGAACGGAAGGATGTTCCCGTCTCGATTATGCTGTTCAGATAGTCTCTGTCAGACTGAATGAAGCTGTCTATGATCTCTGCCCATTCAATGTAGTCGTAGTTCAGGTTCTGAAGGGATTCGACGCTGTTGGGAACCTGTGAGACCGTCATGTACTTTGTTGAATATGTGTTCAGGAAGCTGTCGACAATTGCCTCGACGACTTTCTGGGCATTGGATGCGCTTTGATGTTTTGCAGACTCGTAGGAGACAATGTACTTCGTAGGGAAGAACTCATAACTGTTTCCCTTTGCCCACTGAGCGGCCTGACGGGCCGAATCCTCGTCGGAAATTACAGCGGAGATGCTTGTTCTTTTTCTGACGGAATCGACACTGTCCTTGCGGTTTATGCTCTCAAGAGCGTTCCAGATGACAGCGGAGGATCTGATTTCCTGTACATCGATGGCATCTCCGGTAGGGTAGAGGCCGTCCTTGGCTTCCGGGTTGGTGAACTCGATGAGCGTCTGCGCCTTGTAGGTCTGGTTTGAAGAGATGGCGAAGAAGAAGACAATTCCGCTGAGGACTGAGAGGACAGCGATCAACCACCACCATTTGCGGATATATCTGGAAAGCTGGAATTCTCTGATCATACTTCCTTATCCTCCTTCTTGACCATTGCAAGAACCACATTCACTCCTGAGGCAAGCAATCCGACAATCAGTACCAGAATTGCATTCCGTTTGACCCTGTAGCCGGTCATCACACTATAGGTCTCAATGTTGTATGAGATGGAGTTCTTGTATCTGGATTCTTCATAGTCATGGACAACATGAAGGATTCTCTTGATCAGTCCGTTAAGGCTCTGCTTCATTTCCTGAATCATGGAATTGGCTGTCTCATGTTTCTGCGGATTCTTTTCGGCCATGTAGGTTCTTGCGATTGCACCGTTGATGACCTTCAATTCCTGTTCATCGACCTCAAGGATCTTGGCAAGGGACATCGATGACTCGGTCAGCAGATCCATTCCGGTTTCCGTTCTGGTCATCTGCATGCCGTTGACATCGTCGTACATCGGAATCATGACAAAGGTGATCATGGCCTTGTCGTACATGCCCAGGGCATCCTGGTTTATCATGTACATCTCGTTGTTCTTCTTGGATGCCTGGCTGATGAGGAACCTGCGGTATTCCAGTTTTCCCCTGTATTTCATCGGATCGCGGAAAAGATTGTTGTTGGTTATGTATGCTGTGTACTTGTTCAGATAGATGTCTCTGAATGCCGCAACGGAATCCTGGAGGGAACGGAAAGTCTCACCCTCGGTCTTGTAGTTGTAGGTTCCGCTTTCGACCTGCATGGTCTCAAGATAGGCGATGATGTTGTTTATCTTGACTCCCATGATGTCTGCGAACTCAAGATACTCCCAAGAATCGGCTTCCGACCAGTCCACTTCCAGAACCCCGTCGTTTCTTCCGTAGTGGTCCAGGAAGTAGTTCTTGTAGCACTGGAGGACCAGATTGAGCATCGATCTTGCGCTGATCCTTTCCGGGAGATATGTGTTTGCGAGTTTTATGGTGTACTCGGTGGCGATGTACATCTTCTTTGGATCCTGCGAACCTGCGGCTCTGACGGAAATACTGTTCTGAAGCTGCTCGATTCCCAGTTCTCCCTCAAGACCTGCGTATTCAATTGCCTGGGACATGACGTCCTCGCTCATCAGTTCGTTGATGTTGAACCTCGAGCCGTTGGGATTCAGTCCTTCGTATGCATGTTCGTAGCGCAGGACAAGGTTTGCACTTGCCGAATCCTCCGCGTGCAGCGAGCTGTAAACACACAGAATGACGAACGCCACAAACATCAGAAACAGGATCCAGAATTTGTGATTCCAGACTTCTATGAGCGCATAGGAAAACTTTTTACGGTTTTTATCTCCTGACCTCATTTGTCGGTCTCCTTTTTCTTGAAGATGTCAGGACAAAGATTTCTGGAGGAATCCTTGTCGCTTATCTTTCTCGCCGGTACTCCAGCCCATGTGGTTCCCGGCTCATCTATCGATTTCACAACTACGGCATTCGCTCCTATGGCCACGTTGTCCGCAATGTGGATGTCTCCGATTATTTTCGCACCGGATCCGATGTACACATTGTCTCCGATGACAGGTGCGTTCGGACTTCCATCCGTTGCACCTATTACAACCATGGCATGGATTCTGCAGTTCTTTCCGATTTTTGCCTTAGAGTTGACAACCAGGGCACCGTAGTGTGCGATTGCCAATCCGGGTCCAAAGACATTCAACGGAATGCCGAATCCAAGTCTGACGCTTCTTCTGAGAAACCGGGCCTTGTAGCAGAGCCCGATCATCCTGCCGAAAGGGGTTCTGGAGCAATTGAGATGATACTCTGTCTTACGCATGAGGATCTGGAATTTCCAGACATCGTCACCGAACAGGGAAGGGCGTTTCTTGCCCTTGCTCCACAGTGCGACCTTGTCTTGTTCGAGGTATTCCTTAAGATCTTTCCTGCTCTGTATCATTCCGTTCTCCGATTTCATTTCAGCAGGGCATTGAACTGTCCCATGACAACGTCTGTGGAAAAGCGTGACATGCTTTCCTCACATCCGATTTGGATATTTTTATATAAATTTTTGTCTGTGTAAAGTTCGTATAGGATTTCGGCGGCTCTGTCGTTGTCCCTGAACGGATAGATGAATCCGTTCCTGTGGTCCTCAATCACCTCGCTGTTGTACAGCCAGTCGTTGGCGATTATCGGGATTCTGGCGCTGAACGCATCAAGGGCCGTTCCAGCAAAGCATTCGCAGGCAAAATATGTGGGGAAAAGGATTGCAAAGCAGCTTCTCAGGGTATCCACCGTCTGGCTGGATTCCCTTGCTCCCATGTACCTGGCTATTTTGCCGGACTTTTCCAGAGCTTCGTCGAGTTCGGGTTTGAACGAGTCGTACATCTTTCCGTAGATCTCAAGATTGAACAGGTCTTTTCCCGCAAGGACGTTGGCCTTCTTCACAATCTCGATCGCATCGAGAATCCCCTTGTCCTTGGTGACTCTGGAGTATGTGCAGACCCTGACCGGCTCATCCTTCCAATGGTCGAAGTCCACAGCCGGAACATAGTCCCTGCAGTTGGGCAGGTACTCGGCTTTAGAAATACCCAGCTCCCTGAGCTCGTCCCTGAGCTTTTTGGACTGCACATGCGTCCCGTCGAAAGAGGCGATGTGCTTGATGAGCGAGTGCTTTTTCCTGAGCACTTCGGCTAGGTCGCCGCCTGTGACGATGTACTGGATGTGGCACTTGTAGATCTTGTTCATGACTGCCGTCACCGGTGCGAATATCTCTATGTTCTGACCCGGCATGAACAGCACGTTCTGACACTGGCTGAGCGCTCTTCTGATGTTTCCCAGGACGGAGAACGGATGCTTCTTTGCGCTGTCGATGTTTGCAAAGAGGATCTGGTCCTCTCCGTATCTGTCGGCGAACCATTTTCGCAGAGTACGGATCTTCACCGCCTGGCCTGTGGCAAAGCGGGCTCCTGTTCCTGCAACACCTATGATTCCAAGTTTCTTCTTCTCCACGGTCTGCTTCCTATATCATTTTGTCGGCAAGCTGCTGAAGGACAACGTCCGAGCTGTATTTCACGGCGCTCTCCTTGCAACCTTCCTGAATCCTTTCATACAGTCCGGGATCCCTGTAAAGAGATACAAGTATTCCGGCAGCTTCATCAGTATTTCTGAAGGGGTACAGGAAACCATCCTCCCTGTCCCTGATCACCTCTGAATTGAACTTCCAGTCGTTGGCGATTATCGGGGTGCGTGACAGGAAAGCGTCAAGCACCGTTCCGGCAAAGCACTCGCCCTCATAGTATGTGGGAAAGAGGAGAGCGAACCGGTCTTTGAGCGTCTCCAGGGTCTGGTCGGCGTTTCTTGTGCCGGCATAGGCCATCACATCCTTGTTTTCCTCACACAGTTTCTCAAAATCGTCCTTGTACGATCCGTCGACCGCACCGAACACATCCAGGAAAAAGACATCCTTTCCCAGAATGACGTTCGCCTTTCTGACAGTCTGTACCGCATCGGCCATTCCCTTTGTCTTCGTCACCCTTGAATAGGTGCAGACGTGAAGGGGTTCTTTAATGTCCTTGGTCGTGGGAATCTCCACGTAGTCCCTGCAGTTGGGAAGATACCAGCTGCTGTCTATTCCTATGGCCTTGAGATCCTCAACCAGACTCTTGGTTTCGGCACAGACTCCGTAGAACTTCTTTGTGGCTCGTCTGATATGGCCGTGCTTTTTCAGGAAATCAGCAAGCCATCCGCCTATGACAATGAAGAATGTCCTTTTTCTGTAGAACCTGTTCAGTGCCGAGACCAGGGAAGGAAACACCTTGACCCCGTGAGGAGCCGGGAAAATCATTACGTTGGAACAGTCTTTCATGGCCTTTGCAATGCTGCGGACCAGACGTACCGGATGCTTCTTCCAGCCGTAGGTGTTGACTATCTCGATCTGGTCTTCGCCGTATCGGCGTTTCATCCAGTCCGTTATGAAGACTGTCTTCACGGCCTGTCCAGTGAGGTACTTTGGTCCTGTTCCGTACTGTCCTATTACAGCAAGCTTCTTCATCTGGCACCTTTGAGGGATTCTTCCCACACAGTGTTGTATTCGACTTTCTCTCCGCGGTACACGCGGATCATCTGCTCAACAGCCAGGTCCCAGCTGTACTTGCCTGTGATATAGTCCGAGGCGTTTGACTTGTAGTTTGCCACGATATCTGGATTGTCCAGAAGGTTCTGGAGCTTTCCTCTGAGAACGTTGACGTTTCCTTTCGGGAAAGTCTCTGCATGGTCGCCGACCACCTCGGTGTTCTCCGGGATGTCGCTAACCAGGTCGCAGCATCCGTAGGACATGGATTCCAGCAGCGTGTTGGCCATGCCTTCCAGATTGCTGGGCAGAAGGAACATGTATGTGTTGCTGTAAAGCTCTGCGGTGAGCGTTCCCTTGACCTGGCCGATGAACATTATGCGGTCATCGCTCTGGGCCATCTCTGTAAGTTTCTTGTAATAGCCGTGGTTGCTGTCTCCGCCTGCTATCACAAGCTTCTTGTCTGTGTTGCAGTCCCTGAAAGCCTCGATAAGGTAGTGGAGGCCCTTTTCAGGTTCAATGCGGCCAAGGGAGAGTATGTAGCTGTCCTTCTCAAGACCCCACTTCTCCCTGATCTCGTTCGCCGCCAGAATCTTCGGTTTCACAATTCCATTTGCAAAGCAGAGGACGTCCTTTCCGTATTTCTCTTTGACATAGCGCTTCATGTTCTGGGAAAGGACAAGACAGGCATCCGCACGCTTTACGGCGAGCCTTTCGCCTTTTTCCAGATACCATTTAGCAAAACGGCCCCATTTGTCGCGCTGGCTGTCAAAGCCGTGGATGGACGCCACGCAGCGCTGGCCGAAGAACTTGGCCAGGCCTATCATCACACATGGTCCGGATGCCCTGTAGCTGATGACATCGTAGTGCTGGAATATGGCGTGCACTGTCGCAAGGAAGGAGTAGATCAGAACTCCCAGGCCTCCGTTGGGGGTGGGGACGGTGATGATCCTGACTCCTTTGTATTCCTTGAGTTTCTTCTGGTTGTACTTCTTGCCGTTGATGTTGTCGTTGCCGCGGTTGTAGACGGTCACGGAGTGTCCCAGAGCGACCATTCTCACGGCATGTTCCTCGACACCTTTCTCGATTCCACCCTCGTTGGAAGGGATTCTCTTGTGCCCGATGATGGCGATCTTCAAAGATTTCTTTGTTGAAAGGTCTTTCTTCATCAGACAGCTCCCTCGTGTTTGAACAGGACCACAATGGTCTTGAAGATGATGCTCAGGTCAAGACCCAGCGACCAGTGCTCGATGTAGTAGCGGTCCAGAGCAACAATCTCGTCGAAATCGGTGATCTTGCTCCTTCCGCTGACCTGCCACATTCCGGTGAGTCCCGGGCGGGTGCTCATCCTGATTCTGTGGCTGAGGCTGTATCTGTTCCATTCGTTCTTCGTCGGCGGACGGGTTCCTATCAGGCTCATGTCGCCTTTCAGGACATTGAAAAACTGCGGGAACTCGTCCAGACTGGTCTTGCGGATGAAGTTTCCAATGCCCTTTGGCTTTCCGTTCTTGTCCTTTTTCTCGCTTCCGATGATTCTTGGGTCATCGTCGATCTTGAACATCAGGTCGCTGGACATCTTGTTCTGCTTCTCAAGCTCCGCCTTGCGCTCCTCGGCATCCAGGTACATGCTGCGGAATTTGTACATTTTGAATACCTTTCCGTTCTTTCCGATCCTCTCCTGGGAGAAGAATACGGGACCTGGGGATTTTCTCTTGATGGCCGGAGCGATGAAGATGTACAGAATTCCCGTGAAGATGCAGCCGAAGAAGCCGGCGACAATGTCGAACAGACGCTTGATCGCAAGCGACAGTGCGGATGCGAACTTGACCGAGGATGTGAGGACATCGAAATAACCGACCCTGTGGATTTCGGTGAAGTTTTCCATGAAGGAGTTCGTATAGTTTACCGTGATTCCCATGTTCATGAAGATGTCTATGTATTCTCTGGGCATGGGCATGTCGTCCGGCTGGACCACAAGGATCTCGTCAATGTAGGTATGGTTGATTTCCTGAAGTGTTTCCTCGTTCAGATGAGACACCGGAATCTTCATGTCGTCGAACTGGCCGGGGATGACGGGATCCATCGTGCAAATCTGGGAGATGAAGAAATCCTTGATTGTGTTCACGTTGAACAGCTTCTCATAGGTCTTTCTGACCATTGAAGTGGAGGTCAGAAGAAGGAATGCGCGTTTCTTGTGTGACTTGCGTGATGCGAAGACGCGTTTCTTGTTCAAAGACCGTCCTGTCAGATCCAGCACCACGAAGCTGCCCATTACGGAAATGAGAAGCAGACGGGATGCCTCGTCCGTGGTCTTTGTGATGAAGAAATAGAGCAGGGCAAGAAGGGCTGTTCCTATTGCGAACTGCAGGACTTTCCACAGTTCCAGAAAGAAGCTTCGTCTGACTATGGTGAAATAGTATCCGGAGAAAGGCATGACAGCCAGCTGGCACATGGAAAGGACGGCTGCCTGGAAGCGGAGTGAGTGGTCCAGATAAGGAAACCAGACACCTCTTCGGACAAAACAGACCAGTATCAGCGACAACTGAAGGCAGATGATGTCTATGAGCATGAAATCCCAATGTCTCATCCATTCCTGATTCATTTGTTTCTGCACGTTCCAACCCTCCCGAACATCAGAATATTCTATAACGCCTGTTG
>CADBOI010000001.1 GCA_902796335.1 uncultured Spirochaetales bacterium | reverse complement strand
GGAAAATGGTGGCAAGGAAAAACAATTCTTTGCATCCCAAACAAGCCAAGTTCCTGTTTCCGGTGGCAAAGGCTGGCAGATTTATGCCACCTGTTTTGCCAAGAACAACGAGAATGGATGCAAAGACAAAGAATCAAAGGAAAAACCTGCATACCAAAACGCAGAAAACTAAGAATTGGGAGGGCAAACCTCTCAACCACAAAGAGAACATAGCAACTTAAGCATTCGGATAATACTGTTATTTGTCAGCTTCCGGGGTTTGTAGGATGGTGCGCAGATAAATATCGCAGGCTTCCTCCAGATCCAGCTCATCGCCGCTGTTTTTGATCATGGCCACAATAAGCGGAACCGGAATGACTATGTTTCCTGTTTTCTTTTCGCTGCGACGTCCCTCTGCAACATAGACAATCTGTTCTCTGATGGTCTTGTCTGAGAATTCCGCATTGATCAAAGCTGCCATCCACTGCATATGGCGCCTGCAACTTCTGTTGTGAAGCAACCTGATGACAGTTGCCACGCCGAAAGTCAGAGGCATGAAGGACAACAGTGAAATCCAGGACGGAATGCGTGTGAAGAACCCGTAGAAATCATCCCATCCGCCGTTGTCAGGTCCAAGAATCTCAACCATGAAGTAATAGACCATGGCATAGAGCATCACAGGAAGCAAAGCAATCAGGGATTCCTTGATTGAGATTACATGGTTTGTGATTATGAAGCAGAAGGCAATGATTGCAAGAACGGGACACAGGCCGTGCAGGAAAAAGCGCGAACCTGTGAATATCAGAACAAAGCCCTTGACCGGTGCAAGGACACACAGGGAAACCAGAAATGTCAGACCTACTGCGGTGACACCCATCAGAAGGAAGTCCACCATCCAGTTGGGCAGGTGGAAGTCTTTTTTTCTCATCCCGTCTATTGTGTATGGAATGGTCAGCATCATAGCTATTCCACAGAAAATGTTGGAATTCACGGTGAACATGCAGAAAGTGCGAAGACCCATATGGTCGAAATTGACGTCATACAGGGTTGTGAGATTCATTGTTACGCCCACGCAAACGCAAACGGCGACCACTATGGAGCTGATCATGGCTCCGAGACATCTGTTTCTGGTTATTCTTTGTTCGGTATTCATTTGCTCAATTATCTACATCAAACAGGCAAAGAATCAACAGAAAATGCATCAAATCATGGTGTCGGGGATGGTTGCCAAGGTGGTTTTGTCCACAGAGAACCGGTTCTCCGAAGGAAGGTGATTGTGTCCTTTCTTGTCCCACATGGAATCCCACAGCACTGGATTGATGTGCCGGTCCAGAGTGCAGTTCTCAAAAGAGACACAGCTGTTCGTATCGTTACGTTCACTGGGATGCCAGGGTCGGGCGAGGTAAACGCTTTTGTCTTCCACACCGTCAGCGCATGTGATGGTGCAGTTCACGAAGCACAGACCCTTTTCCTTGGTTTCCGGGGTTGACGGTGCCGCGACAAAACCCGGTCCGGTGGAGATTATGGTGCATCTGTCAAAAACGGCGTGGCTTCTTCCGAAAATGAAATCGATGTTTCCGGAAATCCTGCAGTTTTCGAATCTGCTCTCGGCACAGTCCGTAAACAGGGTGTCCTGCCAACCGATGAATGTGCAGTTCCTGAAAACGGCATCTGTGCATTCAGGCCTGGTGAAGACGGCAACAGCCTGACGTCCCATCATCCTGTTCGTGTCCTCGCCAGCCTTTGCCCCGTTTCCCAGGTAATCGAAATCATTCTCAACGACCAGATTCCTGAATTCTGTGTGGTTTCCGCATACCGTCAATGTGGCGCTGTCACCGGTTCCGAAACCAGGTCTCATTCCGTTATGGTCATCCCAGATGATTTTGGATCCGTTTCCAATCACCACAAGATCATTACGCTCTATGCGGACCTTCTGTCTGAAAACGCAGTCGGAAGGCAGTTCTACCACCAGAGCTCCGTCGGTTGCGGTATTGAGAATGCTGTTCAGGTTGTCTCCGTCTTTTGCCTTGATTGTCATCGTGTTCCCTCACCTGTCCTTGAAATCGAAACCGAATGTGGATGTTATGGCATGTACCGGACATGAAGCCTTGCACTTGCCGCACCTTATGCATTCCGCGCTGTTGATGTCCTGCGTGCATCTGACATCCATGGGACATTCCTTCTCGCACTTGCCGCAGCCTGTGCACTTGGAGCTGTCGAAGTGCATCTGGTACAGCCCGAACTTAGAAAACAGTCCATAGAAAGCTCCGAGCGGGCATAGATACTTGCAGAAAGGTCTGTGAACCAGTGTTGATGAGATGACGACTATGAGGAGAATGCACATCTTCCAGCTGAACAGGAAGCCCAAAGCACTTGAAAGCGTGGGATTCATTGCAAGCAGGGAGAGCCCGGCTAAAGTGCCGGCCGGACAAATGTATCTGCAGAACCAGGTGTCTCCCATGTTCATCTCGTCACGGATCATTATCGGAAGAAGAATCACAAGAACAGCAAGAACAACATATTTCAGATATCTGAGAACCCTGTCGACTTTGGCGTTGACCTTTCTCTTCTTTACCGGGATCTTATGCAGCAGATCCTGAAGAAGGCCGAACGGACACAGGAAACCGCAAACCAGACGTCCGAGCAGAATGCCGAAAAGCATGAGGAATCCAAGAACATAGAAACTGAAGCGGAACTTCCTGCTGCTTAGAACGGACTGCAGAGATCCAATGGGGCATGCCCCAAGCGCACCAGGACATGAGTAGCAGTTCAGTACAGGCACACAGAGCATCTTGGTCTTGCCCTTGAATATCTGGCCTTTTGCAAATCCCATGGCATAGCCGTTGAAGAAAACGGTAGCTGCAATCTGGACTAATGTCCTCTTTTTTTCATGCTCCAAAGGTTTTCCGGCCATTTTTAACACCTTAACTCAGGCCAATGCAGGCAAAGCAGATTGCCTTGGCCTTGGACAGGACAACGTTCGCTTCTTTTCTGAACACACCCAGGATTATGAAAAGGACAGCAATCAGAATCACAGCTATTCGTAAGGCGTTCTTTCTTTTTGCAGTCATTTGTTACTTCCTGTTCAGCAGCGTCGTGATGGCGTTTCTATACATGGCGTATGTCTTCGCTCCGGAGACGGAGGCTATGATTTTTCCGGTCTTGTCCACAAACACCGTGGTGGGATATCCGAGGACTCCGTAAATTTCAAGAAGGTCTTCAATATCCATCTTGATTATTGTGAAGTCCAGTCCGAAATATTCTACGATGTCCTTCAGGTCATCCGGAGATTCATAGGCATCCGCACAGATGGCTATGATGTTGGATCCCTCAGGAAGGTCTTTGTAGAGTTTCTCGATATCCGGCATCTCACTTACGCAGTACCCGCACCAGGTGGTGAAGATGTTCACCATGGTGATTTCGTGATTTTTGAAAATGTCGGCAGAGACCTTCTGTCCGTTATAGTCCTCCGCTTCAAAGCCCTCGAACGTGTTCGATGCGGCAAAGCAGGCAAACGAAACCAGTGTAATCAATGTAATGACGAAAACTGTCTTCCTTATATTCATATGTTCTACCCTTTCCGTGAAAATCTCGAACAGCTCAATGATACAGTAACACAGAATTGCGATTATATAAACGATAACGTTGGTACTTTGAAACTAACTGGTTACGTGCAATTTATTTAATATTGTGATTGACCCAGTAAACTAAAACTGAGATACTGTGATATGAGCCCCGGGGAGAATCTTTTTCTTCCCCAGGAAAGGGGTTTGGAGGGTTAAAACATGAAAACTACACGTTTTATTTTGTTCACATTACTGGCTCTTTCTCTTGCCATGTTCGTGGCATGTAACAACGAGCCTGCAAGTCCAAGTCAGGGATCTATAGAGTGTTACCTGAATGGAATCATCTACGATGCCGAAACCTCGGCTCCTCTCAAAGGAGCGAAGGTCTCCATCGGCACCCAGTCAGACACAACCGACCAGAACGGATGCTTTGTACTCAAGGGCGTTGCTCCCGGTTCATACAACATGAGTGTTGTCAAAGACGGTTATCTTTCATACATCCAGGAAGATATTCTCGTTGATTCCGGAAGATTCTACAACAAGGCCCTTTCCGATGAGGACAAGGCTCTGCTCAAGGATCTTATCAAGGACAATGATGAAATCGATGACTACTACATGGAGCTCCTCTTCGGTGGCGAGCGTGACATCGACGGACGCAACCCGGATATCGAAACAATCGGAGATTCAACAACCTACGGTCAGACAGTGGTTGCTGTCGGACTGAGACCGTTGAATGCCATCCTTACCGGAGAGATTCAACTCAAATTCCAGGACAACTCAGTCTATAACGTTCCCGAAGGCACCGGAATTACAGCTATCTGCGTCGAAGAGCCAGTTGACAATAATGCCCAGGCAGTGCCTGAGATAGTTGCAACATACAGAACCACTGTAGATAAGGACAGCAACTTCAAGTTCGAAAACATTCTGCCCGGATTCTACTATCTTGTCATAGATGATATGTGGGTCACCTACAATGACATCAGCATCTTTGTCGGAGGTAAAATATTCTCTGATAACGTGATTATTGTGAACAACGGATTCGGAACGGCAGGCCAATTGTCTGTAAATGTCGAGAATATGGATGATCCGTTCAAACTGAAGGTCCTCTCAGTCACGGCTATTAACAGATCCGAGCTTCCGCTTGCCTCCGGTTCCAGAGACATCGTTCCTGAAGTCGGAATGAAGGCCGGCCAGGCAATCTGCATCGAGTTCAACAAGCCGATTGACGAATCCGCATACGGAACAATGTTCGTTTTCACAAGCGACCATACCCAGCTCACCGGTTATACACAGTACAAGATCATCAACGGTGACAACGGAAACGGATATGCCTACGTCTGGCATGACAGCATCCAGTCCGCCGTAGACCTGAGACTTTCCTTCAGCGTCAGTTCATTTGACAAGGACAAGCTCAATTCGTCTTTCTATGTGGACTATTCCTACCAGCTCAACATCACATCCACGAACCTCTACGGATATGACTATGACAAGAAGCTTGTGGAAGGCGTCCTCAAGGCAGACCAGCCGATTGAGATTGTTTTCGACAAGGAAATTCCCGAGAATTCAACCGTTGAAGGTATTCTCGTCAAATACACACCAAACAACATTCAGGGCGCAGAGATGCCTGTAGAGTTCGAATATGACGGAAAAACCCTTTTCGCCTATGCTCCTCTCGATTACAGGCAGGATGATTTGGAGTCCTACTATACTCTGAAGTTCAAGATCACGACAGACGATGGAATCATCATCTACAACACGGAGAACGGACTGACGGAGGCGGCTGAAAGGAACCTTGTTTTGATAACAGGCGAAAACGACTGCATCAAGTTCAAGACGGCGTCACTGATAATCGTCTCAACAAATGTTACGGGCGAATACATCCCTAATCCGTATTCTCCGTTCGTCATCAAGCTCAACCAGTCTCTGGAAGGAAACACGGTTGAAGCAGGACTGTTCTCGTATGAGCTGGGTGATGACAAACCTTACAGTATCGTTCCCCTTACATGCAAGATTGAGGAAAACTACATAATCGTATCGCTTGCCGAGAACAAGGCCCTCAGTCCGAGTTTCGAATACAGAGTCGTCATCCTGGTGGAATCAGAGCGGGGTCATCTTCTCTACAGGTTTGATTCAGGTAAGGTCACCATCTCTCCGGAGTTCAAATACTTCGACTCCGAGTTCCACAACGGCCTTGATGATTTCAAGGTTGTCGGTGACAAATATAACTGGAATTCGAAGGAAGTCGGTTTCTCATGGACATCACTTGGCATCGATCTTGG